>CANRPI010000001.1 GCA_947632475.1 uncultured Clostridia bacterium
TTGGTGAGCTATCCGCGACTCGAACGCGGGACAACTTGATTAAAAGTCAAGTGCTCTACCACCTGAGCTAATAGCCCGTTTACATTGAATTACTTACAACGCTTTTTTATTTTACACTATTTTTTTCAAAAAGTCAATAGTTTTGTAAATTTTTTTTATATTTTTATAGTTATTACTTTTTATGGCTAGCTAGTAACGTTTTCCTTCATTCTAGCAGTAATTGAGGGTTCTTTTTAGAATGAATAACAATAAACTAATTTATAATATAAATTTTAGAAATCCCCATGTGTAGTCACACACGGGGATCTTGTGCTATTTCATTTCTATAAAACCCATATCCTCTAAAGAAATGGGTAACTCCCTTTTGAGTCTTAAAGCATCCATGTAGGTTATAGACCTACGCCCAAATTCCAGTTCTCCTATATAATTAGGAGAAAGGTTTACCTCATAGCTAACCTCTCGGATATTCCATCCTTTCACTATACGAGCTTTACGAATGTTTTCTCCTATTTTTTTGTTTCTTGAAATTAAAGATTCCTCTTCACAAGACAATTCCTCGAACCGCTCCTCCATAGCTTCTCCTTTCTGCCATTTGGCATCAATGATTTTTTCAAAAAGTTTCTATAATTATATATTATAATACATTAAAAGAAAAAAATCAATATGCAAACTACATCTGTCCCCAAATAGCCATTAACCTATCAAGAAAACCCTTCACCATAAAATATGATGAAGGGTTTTCTTTAGAATTCAACTTTAATTCCACTTTTTTTAAAAAGTCGCTGGATTTTATTAAGCTCCTCAAAAGTCGGTAATAATTGATTTAGTTCTATTCGTCTCAGTTTCAAACGGTTCATATTCAGTAAATATGATAATTTACCGCTTGTCATTTCTAGTTGCCTTCGAGCCATTATTATTTTTTCCCCAGTCGTCATTTCTTTTCCCTTTCTGCCATTTGGCAACGTTGCTAAACTTAGCTACTCCTTTTATATTAGTATTATACTATATTATTTTAAAAAAAGCAATCATTTTTTATGCATTTAATTTTTTTATTACTTCTTCAACATCTATTCCATGAACTTCACATGCTTCTTCTAATGTTTCCATTTGTGAGGCTGGACAACCTAAGCAGTGCATTCCTATCTCTAATAATATATCTGCTTTTTCTGGTGCTTTTTCTAAAATTTCACCAATTGTTGTATCTTTTTTAAATTCCATTTTTCTTCCTCCTTAAAAATTCTTTTTATTGCTACTAAAAACATACATATTTATAAATTTATAGTAACATAATTTTTAAAATTTTATCACAAATTTTAAAAAAAGTATAGACAAAATAAAAAAAATGTAGTATTATGGTAAAAATTGTAAGGCGGTGATATTATTTCTAAATTAATTGACTTATACTTTATATCATTTATTATACATTCTTTTATTAGTTTATATTCATTATATACTTTATTAGATATTAAACTTTTTCACAATCAACAAGGTTCCAAATTAGAAATAAAAAAGAAAACTTTCAATAATAGGAGGTGATATGGCATATTTAAATATACAAAAAAATATTTATTTTGTAGCTTATTTTGTATAATTTCTGGAATATTAACAATAAAATTATTTTCCCCTATATATAATGCAAAAGAACTTATAATTGACTATGGCATACATCCATTTGATATTTGTTCCAAAAATCCTAAACTTTGGCACTATATAAAAATTTTTTATATTATTAATTTTATTATTTCTAATTTAATAATTTCTAATTTTTTTTATACTAGAATTTTTAGTAAAATATATTCATTATTTAATTTAATTGTTTCAAAATTTCAAATGTCTAATAAAAAAGAAATTAAAAAAATTTCTCTTTTAGAAAAAAACTCCAAAAATTCTTTAAAAAATATTTCATCTAACAATAAATTTAGTGAATTAAACTTACTAATTGGATTTGATAAAATAAATAATAAAAAAATAATTATTCCTGAAAATGGGCTTTATCAAAATTTTTTAATAACAGGAACAATTGGCTCTGGAAAAACTTCAAGTTGTATGTATCCATTTACTAGGCAATTTTTAGACTATAATTATAATAATCCAAATTCAAAAATTGGAATGCTAATTTTAGATGTAAAAGGAAATTACTACAATCAAGTAAAACAATATGTAAGTGAGCGTAATTTATTAGATGATTTAATTGTCATAGAATTAAATAAAAATGTATTTTACAATCCATTACATAAGCCTAATTTAAAACCTCAAGTTCTAGCAAATAGGCTAAAAACTATTTTATTATTATTTTCAGAAAATAATTCAGAATCTTATTGGTTAGATAAAGCTGAAGAAGTTTTAACCGAATGTATAAAATTATGCAGATTATATAATAATGGTTATGTTACTTTTTTAGAATTGCACAAATTAATTACAATTCCTAATTATTATAAAGAAAAAATTGAAACTCTAAGAAATTTATTCCTTTCTTCAAAATTTAACCAAAAACAAATTTACGAATTAAATGCTAGTTTGAATTTTTTTCAAAAAGAATTTGAAAATTTAGACACTAGAACAAAAGCTATTTTAATTTCTGAAATAACTAGAATTACAAATGTATTTATTTCTGATTATGATGTGATGCAAACATTTTGTTCAGATAAAAAAAATCTTACTTTTACTGGCTTTGACGAAGTTATATCTAAAGGAAAAATCGTTGTTTTAAATATGAACATATCTCAATACAGTGTACTTTCTAGGATTATTGCCACATATTTAAAATTAGATTTTCAATCAGAAATATTGTCAAACCTTTCAAAAAATATTTGTAAAACTTCAGTATTTATATGTGATGAATATGATAAATTTGCTAGTAAAACTGATGCAGAATTTTTTTCTTTAAGTAGAGAAGCTAAATGTATAAATATCGTAAGTACTCAAAGTTACACTTCCTTAAAAAGTACTTTGCGAGATGAATCATTTGTAAAAGTAATTATACAAAATTTGATTAATAAAATTTGGTTTCGAACAGATGATATTTTTACAATTGAAGAAGCTCAAAAACAATTAGGCAAAGAAGAAAAAGAGAAATTTTCTAAAAGCATTTCTGAGAGCGCAAAAGAAACTAAATTTAGTTATATTACTAACACTTTAAATTCTGAAAATTCTAATATTTCTGAAACATATAGCACTTATATGCAAAATGATTTTATTTTTGAAAGCAATTTTTTTACACAAAATTTAGAAACATTCACTGCCCTTACATTTTTATCTGATGGATATAAAATTCTTCCTCCAAAAAAATTAAATATGATTCCATATTTTAAAAATATATTATAATTTGAAAGGACTGATTTATTTGAATAAAAAAATTTTTTATTTATTATATTTTTTTATATTTTTTATTTTTATTTTTTCTTCTTCATGTTTTGCCTTAGGTGATCCAGAAATTGTAAAAAAAATTAATTCTGCTTTTGAATCTATAGAAAATTGGCTTTTAAAAATATCTACTCCTGCTGCTGCAGTTGCAGTTGGTTCTGGAGTTTTTATGAAAAAATTTAGCTTTGGTGATGAAGAAAAAATAAGAACCGGTAAAAAAATAATTAAAGGTTCATTATTTTCATATGCTTTTATTTTGGCTACTGATTTAATTTTATCTGCAATAAAATCATTAATTGCATAATTATTTTAATTATTAATTTATTATTTTTATTTATTGTTTTATTTGTTCTTTTATTATTATTTTGTATTTTTTATTTTTATTTTTTATTTATTATTTTATTATTTATTATTATTTATTATTTATTATTTTTTATTTTTTATTATTTTTTTATTATTTTTTTATTATTTTTTATTTATTATTTATTATTTATTATTTTTTATTTATTATTTATTATTTTTTTATTATTTTTTTATTATTTTTTATTTATTATTTATTATTTATTATTTATTATTTTTTATTTATTATTTATTATTTTTTTATTAATAATTATTATCTTAAAAATTAAAGGAGGCACTTTGGAAAATACTACAAATATTACACAAATAATTATAGATACCATTAATACTATTTTTGAAAACTTATTTAGTTCAATAGATAATAATCTATATGGTGTTTTAGATGACATTACATTTATAAGTTCAGATATTTTAAATGACAAAAATTTTGAAAATATATTTGGAACTTCTACTTCTAATGGGATTTTACTAATTTCAAATTCTTTATTATTAGCATTTATTTTATATTATTCATTTAAATACCTAATGGCACATTTTACTTATTATAAAACTGAAACACCATTTAGCTTTTTAATAAAACTAATTATCTCTGGTATATGTATGAATTTTTCATTTTATTTAATTGGGTTAATATTAGATATAAATTCTAATATCTCATTAGCAATAAGAAATTTAGGAGAAAATTTATTTCGGAAAAAATATTTGTTTTTCTGAATTAATAACTACAATAAATTCAAAAATATCAATAGAAACTAATTCTATTAACATATTTTCAGTAGATGGTCTAATAAAAGGAACTCTTACAATGTCATTATTAAATTTAATATTTTCATATTCATTTAGATATGTAATGATTAAAATTTTTATTTTACTTGCACCATTTGCAATACTTTCATTAGCTTTATCTAGCACTAGTTGGTTTTTTAAAACTTGGATTAAAAATTTATTTTCACTATTATTTATACAAATTATAGTTGCATTAGTACTTTTAATATTATTTTCAATGGATTTTTCCAATTCTGATTTATTAATAAAATTTATATATATTGGTGGTATTTATGTTTTAATAAAAGCAAATTCCTTTGTACGTGAATTTATAGGAGGAGTTTCCACAAATATTTCACAAACTGTGAATTATTTTTCTAACCTAAAAAATTAAATTATAATATAGAAAGGATTACTATGAAATTTATTTTTCCACAAAATTATGATTTTAAAAATAAAATATTAGGAATAATTGACTATCCTACAGCTCTAATTAATATTATATGGTATATAATAATATTTTTTATTGTCAATATTTTATTTACTAGCATTAATATAAAAATTTTTGTATTTATTATATTATGTTTTCCATTGCTTTTATTCAGTTTTTCTGGTTTTAATGGAGAAAATTTTATCTATGTATTTATATATATGTATAAATTTGCAATCAAGAAAAAATTAATGTTTTATGGAAAATAAACATATTTTCCCTTGAATTTTTTGTCTAAAAAAGTTATAATTTGTTTTAAAATAACAATCATATTTTATAAACATATTGAAAGGAACGTGAAAGCATGAAACTAGAGCAAACTGAGAAGGCACTTTTATTTTCAGAAACTACCATACCTGATATATTCTTTTCTGAACATTTATCACAATTACCTGGTGATTATCTAAAAATATATATGTATTTAATTTTTTTATCTAAATATGGAAAAGATGTAAAATTAAATGATCTTTCTAAAAAATTAAATATACCCCTAAAAAGCATAAATGATGGTCTAGCGTTTCTAGAAGAAAATAATTTAATAACTAAAAAAACAACTGGGTACATCATTGTAAATTTACAAGAAACAACTCTTCACAATTTATACACTCCAAATCTTGGTTTAACAAAAGAAAAATTAGCTCAAAATTCTAAAAATAAATCAAGAACTAAAGTTATTGAACATATTAACAATATGTATTTCCAAGGCATTATGGGGCCTTCATGGTATAATGACATCGATATATGGTTTACAAAATATGGTTTTGATGAACAAGTTATGATTGCTCTATTTGATTATTGTTACAAACGTAGTGCATTACATAGGAATTATATACAAACAGTAGCTGAAGCGTGGGCTAACAATAAAGTAAAAACTTGGAGTGATTTGGACAAATATTATGAAAAACAAGAAAATTTAAATAAACTAAAAAAATCCATTGCAAAAAAACTTGGTAAACATAATGGTCTTACTCAATATGAAGAAGCTTACATTGAAAATTGGGTTTTAAATTATGGTTATAAAATGGACATAATTGAAATTGCATTAAAAAGATCTACTTATAAACAAAATATCACATTTGAATATTTAAATAACATAATATCTAATTGGCATGAGCGAAACTTAAAAACTCCAGAAGAAATAAATGCCTTTATAGAGCAAAGAAAGACACAAGAAAAAAATGCTAAAGAACTACAAAACAAAATAAATAAAACAAATTATGAACAAAGAAAATATGAAAACTTAGATTTCTTATATGCTAATAATATGGCAAATCCTTTAGATAATATTATTGTAAAACAAAATTCTACAAGTAATATTGCAATAAATAATAAGGAGGTTAGAAATGTCAAATGAAGTTTTAAATGCTCTTTTAAGAGAATATGGGCAAAAGAAATTAAAAGCTGAACTTGACTTAGAAAAAAGAAAAATTGAGTTATATGAAAAAATTCCAAGACTTGCCCAGATAGAAGAAGAATTAAATAACTTTGCAATTTCAACTGCTAAAAATATCTTAAATATGAAAAAAAATACTTCTTTAAACTCTAAAGCAGAACCTACCTTAGAAAATTTGAAGGAAAAAGCCAATTTATTAAAATTTGAAAAAGCGCAAATTCTATCTTCTATAAATTTAGATTTGACATATTTACAACCATTTTATGAATGTAAAATTTGTAAAGATACTGGATATGTAACAGATGATAATAATAAAACAAGTATGTGTAATTGTTTAAAACAAAAATTATTAAATAATGCATTTAATAAGTCGAATATGTACAACTTAGAAAAAGAAAATTTCTCTACATTTAATGAACAACTTTTTTCAGACGAAGTAAATATAGCAAAATATAAATTTAACATTTCTCCAAGAACAAATATTATAAATATAAAAAACAAATGCATAGAATTTATAGAAAATTTTGAAAATTCTAATTACAAAAACTTATTATTTACTGGAAATACTGGATGTGGAAAAACATTTATGTCAAATTGTATTGCTAGAGAATTACTAAAAAATGGTAAAACTGTTCTTTACCAAACAGCTCCTGTATTACTTGAAAGCGTAATAGATTATAAAATGAGCAAACAAAAAAATAATCTAGAAAATGTATATAAATCTATTTTAGAATCTGATTTATTAATAATAGATGACTTAGGAACAGAAAGTTTAAATAGTATGAAATTAAGTGAATTATTTACAATTTTGAATACAAGAATATTAAATTTAAATAATAAAATTACAAAAACTATAATTTCAACTAATTTA
The DNA here is from genome assembly GCA_947632475.1 of uncultured Clostridia bacterium. Lineage (GTDB taxonomy): Bacteria > Bacillota > Clostridia > TANB77 > CAG-508 > CAG-269. The sequence continues at coordinate 7,243 of CANRPI010000001.1, forward strand.
AATATAAATGACATTTTTAATAATTATGAAGAACGTATTGGGTCCAGAATAGCAGGATATTATGATATTTACTATTTCTTTGGTGATGATATGAGGTTTTTAAAAGTTAAAAATATTTCTTAATATAAAATATGACACACGTTTATTTTAACATGTGTCATATTTTTACGTATAATTACTAAATATTATCTTCAATTGTCGTCTCGTTCTCTTCTGGCTCTAAAGTCTCTATGCTTACAACTTTTCCTCCATCATTTGTCCTCATTAATGTTACTCCTTGAGTTGACCTTCCTAATACACTTATTTCTTTTACTTTTAATCTTATTATAGTTCCTTTATCTGTTATTAACATTACATCATCATTTTCAGTTGAAATTCTTACGCCTACTAGCTTTCCAGTCTTTGGTGTAATTTTATATGTAACTACTCCTCTACCTCCACGTTTTTGTACTCTATATTCGTCAAGTTCTGTCCTTTTTCCAAAGCCATTTTCTGTTATTGCAAGTAAAGTTGCTTTTCCTCCAGCTATAACTGATTCCATTCCTATAACTTGATCATCATCATCTAGTCGCATTCCTATTACGCCTTGAGCTACCCTACCTATTGGACGTACCTCTTTTTCATCAAACGTAATGCATAATCCATTTCTTGTAACAAGTACTACATTATCCTCTCCATCTGTTAGACGTACACCAATTAATTCATCATCTTCCTTCATAGTTATTCCTTGTAATCCCGTTTTTCTAGCTGTATCATATTCTCTTAATGCTGTTTTCTTTATTAAGCCATTTTTAGTTGCCATTAATAAATATTTTCCTTCAGCAAAATTTTGAATTGGTATTACTGCTGATATTTTCTCTCCTGCATCTAAACTAAGTAAATTAACAATTGCTGTTCCCCTAGCTGTTCTGCCTGCCTCAGGTACTTCATAACCTCTTAATTTATATAATTTTCCTTTATTTGAGAAGAATAAAATTGTATCATGTGTAGAAGCTATAAATATTTGTTTTACAAAATCTTCTTCTCTTGTTACCATTCCTGTTATACCTTTTCCACCTCTTTTTTGGCTTCTGTATGTATCTATTGGCATTCTTTTAATATATCCAAAATGTGTTAATGCAATTACTGTTTGTTCTTCTTTTATTAAATCTTCAACATTAATTTCTCCTTCAGCCGCAACTATTTTTGTTTTTCTTTCATCTCCAAATTTATCTCTTATCTCAATTAATTCTTCTTTTATTATATCAAAAACTAAAGTTTCACTATTTAATACTTCTCTATAATATGCAATTAGCTCCATTAATTGATTATATTCTTCTTCTATTTTTTCACGTTGCAAACCAGATAATGTTTTTAATCTCATGTCTAAAATTGCTTGTGCTTGTATCTCTGAAAGTTTAAATCTTTCCATTAATCTTTCTTTTGCATCATCGTAAGAACTACGTATTATATTTATAATTTCATCAATATTATCTAAAGCTATTTTTAATCCCTCTAAAATGTGAGCTCTTGCTAGGGCTTTGTCTAAATCAAACTGTGTTCTCCTTAGTATAACATCTTTTCTATGATCTATAAAAACATCTATACAATCTCTTAAAGTAAGTATTTTAGGTTCACCATTTACTAGGGCTAGCATAATTACACCAAATGTTGTTTGCATTTGAGTATGTTTAAATAATTGATTCAATACAACCTGTGGATTTGTATCCCTTTTTAATTCTATAACAACTCTAACTTTATCAATTCTATCTGACTCATCTCTACATTCTGAAATACCTTCTATTTTTCTTTCTTTAGATAAATCTGATATTGTTTTTATTAAATTAGCTTTATTAACTTGATATGGTAATGAAGATACTATAATTCTTTGTCTATTTCCACTCATTTCTTCTATTTCAGTTTCTGCTCTAAGCGTTATCTTTCCTCTACCAGTCGTATATGCTTCTTTAATTCCTTCTAATCCTAAAATTATTCCTTCCGTTGGAAAATCAGGGCCTTTTATTACTCCTAATAAATCTTCATTTGAAACATTATCTTCATCTATAACTTTTATAATTCCATTAATAACTTCTGTTAAATTATGTGGTGGTATATTAGTTGCCATTCCAACCGCTATTCCTGATGAACCATTAATTAATAAAGCTGGAATCCTTGCTGGTAATACGGTTGGTTCTTGTAATCTATCATCATAGTTTGGCATAAAATCTACTGTATTTTTTTCAATATCCATTAACATATTTTCAGAAATTTTAGCCATTCTTGCTTCAGTATACCTCATAGCAGCTGCTCCATCTCCATCTACTGAACCAAAATTTCCGTGCCCATCAATTAACATATATCTCATAGAAAAATCTTGTGCCAATCTTACCATTGCATCATATACAGAACTATCTCCATGTGGATGATATCTTCCCAAAACTGATCCTACTGTATTGGCACATTTCCTATATGGCTTGTCCGCAGTTATTCCATCTTCATGCATAGAATATAAAATTCTTCTATGAACAGGCTTCAAACCATCTCTAGCATCTGGTAATGCACGAGATACTATGACACTCATAGCATAATCTATGTAAGCAGTTCTCATTTCTTTTTCGATATCTCTTTCTATTATTTTTCCGTCGTATCTTTCTTGTGGTCTTTCTTCCATTTTCACTCTTCCTTTCTTAGAAAAAACTTTTTTCTATTACTTTTATACATTTGTATTATACTAAATTCTGCCAAAATATGCAAGCAAAATATGATTAATTTCAATTATATGCTGCTCACTTTTAACTTATTAAAAGTAACCAGCATATTAATTTTTGTTTATTGAAATTTAATAATTCTTTAATTATTTTTAAAACAATTTATAATTAAATTTACTCCATCTTTAAATCCTTTTTTATAAAATTCTTCTATTAGAATACCTGTTTTCTTATTATATTTTTCTTCTATTTTAGACAATATTTTCTTACTATCTTTATTTTCTTTTAATAATTCTTCTATTTCATCATAATTAAATTCTTTTTCTATTTCTTGTGTTTTTATTCTAATTATTTTATCAAGTTCTTCTTCTTGCATTATATATATTTTATCTATTAAATCTAAATTTTTTTCACACATTTTAATATCTCCTTTCATTTAGTATTAATTTTTTAATTATTTTTTATATTTTATTTTACATATTTAAATAATTAATTTGTATTGCATTTTTTAATATAATTTAATTATTCAAATATGTATATATCTAACTAAAAGTTCTATTTCTCATTTTTTATTCTACTATAAAACTTTACAGATTTCAAATATTTTTTACTAATATAATCTTTTTTAAATTCCCCAATTTAATTATTTTTTATTAAACATTATCATAAATTTTCCTCTTAAAATTTATTTTATTATCATACATATGCATTTCTTTTTATGCTAATAGTATATATTTTATTCATGCTTTTAGTATGTTTATTTTATGTTACTTTTTATTATATAATTAATTATAATATTTATTTTACACTAATTATAAATATTTAACTTATTTGCAATAGAAGGAGCCATAATTATGAAAAACAAATTACCTATTAATTTAGAAATTGGAGAAAGAATTAGACAAATACGAGAAAATTTAAAAATGAATAGAGAAAGATTCTCAGAAATGATAGACGTTTCAGATGTGTTTTTAGGGCAAATAGAACGTGGTGAACGTTCAATTAGTTTAAAAACTTTATATAAAATTGTTGATTATACTGGTGAATCCACAGATTATATTTTGCTTGGAAATAATAAAAATAATTCTACTATTAATAAAATAAATAAAATTTTAAATTCAAGTTCAGAAGCTAATATTGAATATATTTATAAAATAATAAATTGTTCTAATTCATTTTTTAAAACTTATAAAAAAGATTTATAACCCATAATTTTTTGTGGGTTTTTATTTTATAAATCTATTTTAATTTTTCTACCAATTCTAATTGTTCTTGTTCTAAATTAAAATTATGCCCATTATTTTGTATTAATTTATGTAACATTTCAATTGTTTTTACATTATCTATTGTCTTTTCAATTGGAGCAATATTTTTAATTTGACTTTCAATTTTTTTATATTCTTTTTCCATTCCTTCAAAGTTCTTATTATTATAATATTCTTTCCAATTATCTATATATTTATTTATATATTCAATTGATTTATATTGTTTATTAAATGCTTCTTCAATATTATTTTCTATATTATCTAAAATTACATTTTTCCCTTGTATTAATGTATTTGCTACTGTATTATTAATAATTCCTTCTTTTCTAACCTTATTAATAACCACATCTATTAATTCAGAAATACCATCTATTAAGCCTCCACTCTGCATAGCACTTTGCATTTGTGAAATATTTTCAAAATTTCCTGTTATTATACCTACTGCACTTTTCCCTAAATCAATAGCATCATCAATTGTTGTTTTTATTCCATCTTTTAATCCATAATTTAATAAATTATCTTTAATATTTATAATTTGTTCATCAATAAAATCTGGTAATAACGTTTTTATACCAATATCAACTGCAGCATTAATTGTTTTACCTAAAGTAGTTTCTAAAAACTTTTTTTGTGTATTTTCATTTACTAGATTATTTTCAATTTCTATTTTATTATTTTTTTCTAAATTATATATTTCCATTATATACCTCCTTAATTTTATTTATATTTTTTGATTATATTTTAAATTAATTTTTATTATCTTTTTAATTTAATTTTTTTATAATTAATTTTATTTTTATTTAATTTTTTCTTTATTTTTTATTATCTTAATTTACTAAAATCTTATAACTCATTTAAAAGTGTCTATATTAATAATTAAAGTATTAACATTTTATTACAATATTTTTCTTTTTAATTTATGTAAATTTATTCTTTTCTTTCAAATATTTGTCTACTTTATGTATATTTTTATTTGAATATGTTAACCATCTTTTTTATTTTTATTTCACGTTAATAGTTTTACAGTAATTTTTCTTTTTTGGTTAATGCCTAAGATTTTGTGTTTTCATTTTTTTATATTTTTTCATATTTTTATTTTTTATGTGTAATTATATTAAGAATATTATGTTTAATATAGGTTGCATAAAAATTATTTTTTATATATAAAAATATTTCATTTTAGAAAGACTTTTTGTATCCCTTTTGATATTTTAAAATTTATTTTCATATGATAAACTAACATTTATTCTTATGTTTTACAAACTATTATAATTTTATTTTTTTTATTAATATAATTTATCATTATTATTTTCTTATTTTATTATTATTACATTTTATTTAATATATATGTTTTTTAAAATTAGTTTAAATATTTCATCGCACTTTCTTTCACTGTTATATTTTAATTTTATTTTTTAATTTGTTTTTTACAATCTTTAATTACAATATTTTTTATTTTCTAATTAATATATAATTAAATATTCTGTATTATTTTTTGCTTTTATAATTTTTACTAATTTTTTTGAATTGATTCTTAAAAAATTATTATTCAATTTTTATTAAATTTTTTTATTTTCATTTTATAATATATTAATAATATTATCCTAATATAAAATTTCTTTTAATTTAAATTTATTAATAATAAAAAATATCTTTTTATTTTATTTATTTTTATAATTATATTTTTATTATTCTTTTTCTAATAAAATTTAATAACTCATTTTTTTATGGCATAATTTAGGCATACGTCTTATTGAAATATTTTCCAGTTTTTTCTTATGTAAATCTTATTTTTCTCTTACATATTTATTTAATTTATGTATACTTTTGTCTAAATATGTTAACCATTTTTTTAAATATTTTTTTGCTTTACTATCTTTTTTATTATTTCTTGTTTTTTATTAATGCCTAGGTTTTTATATGTTTATTTTTGTTGTATTTTTTCGTTTTTTAATATTTATCCTTTATTACATCAATAATATTATGTTTAATATAAGTTGCATTAAAAATTATTTTTATATTTTTAAATATTATACTATTTTTTTCTTTTCAGAAAATCTTTGCCAATATAACTTTTTTTATATCTTATACAATTTCATATAAAAAAAGTTATATTTATTTTTTATACTTTAAATATCCACTTAATTATTTTTTATATATTATTTATTTAATTATTATTTTTTACTGTTATTATTTTTCTTATAATTTATATATATTAATTAATTATTTTTTATCTATTTTTTAATTTTACAACTTATATAAAAAAATTAAATATTCTGTATTATTTTTTTTCATAATTTTACTAGTTCTTTTTGAATTAATTCCTAAAAAAATTATTTTTCAATTTTTATTAAATTTTTTTATTTTTATTTTTTAATATATTAATAATTTTATCCTAATATAAAATTTCTTTTAATTTAAATAAAAAATATCTTTTTATTTTATTTATTTTTATAATTATATTTTTATTATTCTTTTTCTAATAAAGTTTAATGACCCATTTTCTTATTTATGCATAATTTAGGAGTGCGTTCTTATTGAAATATTTTCCATTTTTATTATGTAAATCTTATTTTTCTTTCACATATTTATTTATTTTATGTATACTTTTATTTGAATATGTCAACCATCCTTTTTATTTTTATTTTACGTTAATAGTTTTTCAGTAATTTTCCTTTTTTGGGTCAACGCCTAAGATTTTGTGTTTTCTTTTTTTATATTTTTTCATGTTTTCATATTTTATATATAATTATATTAAGAATATTATGTTTAATATAGGTTGCATAAAAATTATTTTTTATATATAAAAATATTTCATTTTAGAAAGACTATTTGTATCCCATTTGATATTTTAAAATTTATTTTCATATGATAGACTAACATTTATTTTTATGTTTTACAAACTATTATAATTTTATTTATTTTTATTAATATAATTTATCATTATTATTTTTTTATTTTATTGTTATTACATTTTATTTAATATATATGTTTTTTAAAATTAATTTAAATATTTCATCGCATTTTTTTCACTTTTATATTTTAATTTTATTTTTAGGTTTATTTTTTACAATTTTTAATTAACAATATTTTTTATTTTCTTATTAATATATAATTAAATATTCTGTATTATTTTTTGCTTTTATAATTTTTACTAATTTTTTTGAATTGATTCTTAAAAAATTATTATTCAATTTTTATTAAATTTTTTTATTTTCATTTTATAATATATTAATAATATTATCCTAATATAAAATTTCTTTTAATTTAAATTTATTAATAATAAAAAATATCTTTTTATTTTATTTATTTTTATAATTATATTTTTATTATTCTTTTTCTAAAAAATTTAATGACCCATTTTTTTATTTATGGCATAATTTAGGAATGCGTTCTTATTGAAATATTTTCCATTTTTTCTTATGTAAATTTCAATTTTTCTTTCTCATATTTATTTAATTTATGTATACTTTTATTTGAATATGTTAACCATTTTTTTTAATATTTTTTTACTTTACTATTTTTGTTATTATTTCTTCTTTTTTATTAATGCCTAGGCTTTTTATATATTTATTTTTTTATATTTTTTCATGCTTTCATATTTTATATCTTATTATATTAAAAATATTATGTTTAATATAGGTTGCATAAAAATTATTTTTTATATATAAAAATATTTCATTTTAGAAAGACTTTTTGTATCCCATTTGATATTTTAAAATTTATTTTCGTATGATAAACTAACATTTATTTTTATGTTTTACAAACTATTATAATTTTATTTTTTTATTAATATAATTTATCATTATTATTTTTTTATTTTATTATTATTACATTTTATTTAATATATCTGTTTTTAAAAATTAACTTAAATATTTGATCGCATTTTTTTCACTTTTATATTTTAATTTCAATTTTATTTTATTTTTACTATCTTTAATTAATAATATTTTTTATTTTCTAATTAATATATATATTTAAATATTCTGTATTATTTTTTGCTTTTATAATTTTTACTAATTTTTTTGAATTAATTCTCAAAAAATTATTCTTCTATTTTTATTATTTTTATTTTTTAATATATTAATAATATTATCCTAATATAAACTTTCTTTTAATTTAAATTTATTAATAATAAAAAATATCTTTTTGTTTTATTTATTTTTATAATTATATTTTTATTATTTTTTATCTTTTTCTAATAAAATTTAATAACCCACTTTTTTATTTATGCCTAATTTAGAAATGCGTTCTTATTGAAATATTTTCCATTTTTCTTATGTAAATCTTATTTTTCTTTCACATATTTATTAAATTTATGTATACTTTTATTTAAATATGTTAACTACTTTTTTATGTATTTTTTTACTTTTCTATTTTTTGATTAATAATTTCTTTTGGGTTAATGCCTAAGATTTTATGCTTTCTTTTTTTTCAATACTTTTTGATTTTTAAGTTTTTATTTCCTATATATTAATAATATTATACTTAATATAGGTTGCATAAAAATTATTTTTTATATGTTATATAATATTAAATATTTCATTTTAGAAAAGCTTTTTAAATATCCTTTCACTTTTTCAACTTTATATTTTATCTAAAATTACTTCTTATAAAATTTATTTTAATATGACAAACTAACATTTATTTTTATTTTTTATAACATATCTTTATTTTATTTTTACTATATTATTTATAATTATTATTTTTAAATTTATTTTTATTTTCTTATTTAATATATATAGTTTTAAAAAAGAGTTTAAATATTATATTACACATTTTTTCACTTCTATATTTTAATTTTCATTTTATTTTTTACATTTATTAATTTAAAATATTTTTTATTTATATTTTCTAATTAATATGTTTATATAGTTTTCTTTTATTTCACTAACTAAAATTTTATAATTGTTTTTAAAATATCTATATCTATAATTTAAGCATATATTTTTATTGAAGTATTTTCCATTTTTACTTATGTAAATTTGCACTTTTTTCTCAAATATTTATTTAATTTATGTATACTTTTGTTTAAATATGTTAACTATTTTTCTATCTATTTTTTTACTTTACAATTTTTTCATTAATTCTTCTTTTTGTATTAATGCCTAAGATTTTATGGTCTTTATCTTTTCAATATTTTTTTGTTTTTTAGTTTTTACGTCTTATTCATTAATATTATTATGTCTAATACAACTTATATAAAAATTTTATGATAAAAATCTATTTACATATAAAAAATTTCTTTTGAACCAAATTTTTTTAATACAATCTCATACTTTTATCTTTTCATTATAAACTTATTTTTATAAAATTAAAAATTTAATTTTTTATTATATTTTTTATCTAAGTTTTTATTATATCTTATTTTATTAATTTTTAAGTTTTTTCCAAAAATATTTTTTAATATATATATACTTATAGATTTCCAATTATATTTATTGACAACAATATGTAATCCTTGTAATGTTATTTTATCTTTTTTATATTTTTCCATTATTTTTGCAAGCATATTTATTCCTATTTTGTTAGATTCCATAACTAATACATTAATATCACTGTTTTTTATGATTGTTTTTTCTAGATTTAAATATTTTTCTAATTGTAAATTTACAATTATATAGTTATATTCTTTTTTATAAATTTTTAAAATGTTAAGAATAAAATTTTTTATTTCTTGTTCTTTATATATTGTTTCATCTTTTATAATTAAATCTAGCCCTGAAACTAAATTTGTATTTTTATTTATTTTAATTTCAAATTTTTTTATTAAATTTTTTTCTTTTAAATCTAATTTTTCTATCTTGTTTCTATTTAAATATTTAATTTTTTCTTTTATTTTCTTTGAATATTTTTTCCTATTTAATAATAAATATAGTTTTTGTTTTTTTATATTTAAATCTATTACTAATATTTTTTTATTTGTTCTTGCTAACTTTTTTAATATTTTTATTGTTATTATACTTTTTCCAACTTTTTCTACTCCACTAACTGTAATTATTTTATTTGTACTTTTTTTATTATTAATTTTTTTATTCTTTATAATATTTGATATTTTATTTTTGTTATTTCTCTTTTCTGTTTGTTCAATTTTTTCATGATTTATTATTTTTAAAATATTTTCATAAGTTATTTCATTTTCATAATAAATTTTGTCAATCCCAATTTTTTTTATTTCTGTTTCTTTATTTATTTCTTTATTTATTTCTTTATTTTTCTTTATAAATATTATTTCTACTTTTTTGTTTATTTCTTTTATCTTTTTTATTAGTTTTTCAAAACTTATTTGTCCTTGTATTTTTTCATTAATAAATATAATATCTATGAATTTTATTTTTTCAAGAACTTCTAAAATTGCTTCTCTATATTGTATATCTTTACATATTATATTTATACTTTTTTCTTTTGATAATTTTTTATTTAATTCTGGATTACTCAATGCTGTTATTATTTTTTTCATTTATTTTTTCTCCTTCTAGTATTTCTCTTTCTAGGTCTGAACTTTCTATTTTTGTTAGTATATGGTTGTCTCCTACAAACATTAATGCCTCCCCTCTTTTTAAGGATTTTATTTCTAATTTTTCTTTATCTGAAAGATTTGCAAATTCTGATAATATTTTTATATTTTCTTCTTCTAATGCAAAAAAAGTTTTTATACTTGAATTATTTAAAATACTTTTTCCATATATTCCTCCTTCTAAACTAAATATGTCTGAAATGTCTTGTGTTATAGCAACACCACTACCTCCATATTTTCTTATTGTTTTAAATATTTTATAAATGAAGCTTGCAACTTCTTTGTTTGATGTTACTCCTATTAATCTCCAAATTTCATCTAAATATATTGCCTTTTTTTCTTCTCTATTTTCTTTTATTTTATCCCAAAAAATTTCAGTGAATAGATACATTCCATATTTTAAGTTATCTTCTCCTAAATCATAAATGTCTGCTACTATTAAATCATTATCTAATTGAATGTTTGTATAATTATTAAAGAATTTCATTGAACCTTTTACAAATGGTATTAATTTTATTTTAAATTTTTCTGTTTTTTTATCTTTTTCTAAAATTTTATATAAATCTTCTAGTATTGGCATTTCTTTTGGTCCTTTAAACTTTTTTATTTTATTCTTTGTGTATAGGCTATCATCATTAAAAGTAATTTCTTTTTGTTTATATGTTTCAATTAGTTTTTCTTCAATTAATGCTTTTTCTTCTTCATTTAATTCTCCAAATATTAAATTAAAAAATCCAATTAATTTTCCTATTTTGGTTGCTAAATATCCTGTCTCTCCATCTTCTATACTTTCTTTTCTTATTTCTAAAATGTTTATATATGTTTGTGAATTTGGACCTATTTTTACTTGTGTTCCCTTTAGTTTTTCGCATAAATTATTATATTCTCTTTCTGGATCTATAATATATTGATTTATTCCTAATAATTTATATCTTAAAATTAATAGTTTTGTATAAAAAGATTTTCCTGCTCCACTTGTACCAAATATACAAATATTGGCATTTTTATATTTTTTTGTATCATATCTATCTATAAAAACTAGTGAATTATTATATATATTTGTCCCAATAAAAATTCCATTTTGGTCAAAAATTGTTGATGAAATAAATGGATATGTAGCAAGAAGTCCCGATGTTAATATATTTCTTTTAGCTGCTTGTTTTATTATTTCGCCATTTTCCATTATTGGTAAACATGATTTAAATATTTCTTCTTGTCGAAAATTTGCTCTTCTTGTTTGCATCCCTTTACTTTGTGTTATTCCTTCAATTTTATTTAAATAAAATTCTAATTCTTGTATTTTTTCTGCATAAACATCTATATAAATATATAAAAGATAAATGTCTTCATTGTTTACCTGAATTTCTTTTCTTATATATTTTGCATCATTGTATGTAAATGCTGCAATATCTATATCTTGTCTGTTTTGATTGGATTCTTTTAATTCTACTCCTACATTTCCAATATGATATGTTAAATCTCTAATTGTTTTATATGAGTCTTGTTTTTCATAAAAAATAGATATGTTCATATTTATGTTTGTTTCTATTAAAGTTTTTAATATTATATCTGTTTGTTCTCTATAATAATTTACAACTATTAGTCCTCCATAAAATAAATTATCTATTTCTATATATTTTGGATTTTGTAAGTTTATATATGCTGGACTTATTTCATCCTTTTCTTTTATTGCTCCTTCAAAAAAATTTTCTTTTTTTTCTTTTTTTATAAATTTAATACTTATCACTTCTTTCTTTTATTTTAAATTGCTAATTATATTTTTTCTTGTATTTAAAAATGAATAAAATATTTTTTTTATTTCTTTTTTACTTGAAATTTCATATACTGAATTTCCACAACGAGATAAACATTCTTTGATTTTAAAATATTTTTCTTTTAATTCACTTTTTATTATTTCTTCACTTTCCATTAAGTTTTCTTTTTTATTTTGTATGTTAGATATAATAATATAAAAGTTTTTTGAAGATGATTTTTTATTTAAATTTATTTTGTTTATGTATTCAATATAATTTTGTGCTATATAATTTAAATATTTATTTTCTTTTTTTTGGATATTTTTTTGAATATTAAAAATATGATTACTTAAATCTTCTTTACTACTTTGAATTAAAATTTGAATATTAAAATTACATGTTTTTAAAAATATTTTGTAAGAATTTAAAATTGATTCTTTTTCTAAATCTGATTTAAGATTATAATTTATTGGAATTATTTTTAAAATTTTTATAAATTTATTATTTTTTAATTTTACAATTCCATTATTATAAATCATTTCTATTGGTAGCCATTCTTGTACAGTTATGTTTTTCACCTCTTTTACTTTTTATATTTGGAATTGACTTTATGGAAATATTTTACAATGTTTCTTTTTATTTGTCAATAACTTTTAAAAAAATTTTTTATTTAAATTTTTTTATTTATTCTTTTATAATTATATTTTATATTTTAATTGCTAAAAAATTTTATGAATAATTTTTTTTGTTTTGAACATAATAATTTTATAAGGTTAATAATAGTTGAGCCAAGAATTTTAATAGATGAATTATTTGTTTATTATTATTCGGACAAAGATATATTATAGTGTATTTTTATATATTATAATGTGTCGGCGATAAGAGTATATTATGTGTATGTAGGCTGTATTCTATTTTTATAAATTTTATTCTTTTAATTTTTTATTTTAAATATATGGTCAAATTATATGTAATATATTCGAGCTAAGATTATTTTTATATCTAGTGTATTTTTTTAAGTGATTGTTAGTAGTCCTTTTTGGGATGAATACAGTTACTTGTGGTGTACTAATAGTCGAGCAACTGATTAATATATTTGGTATCGGGCTTATTTATATAGAAATATATATTAGGTTTAAATATTAGATATATTAGTTTTAGCTGAGATTATTATTAGCTTTATCGATAATGGCAGATAAATTATTTTATTAATTTACCTGCCATTAATTTTTTTATATATCTAAATTTTTTACATATTTTGCATTTGCTTGAATAAATTCTCTTCTTGGTTCTACTTCATCTCCCATTAATAATGTAAAAATTTCATCTGCTTTTATTGCATCATCCATAGTTACTTTTATTAATATTCTTGTTTCAGGATTCATTGTTGTTTCCCATAATTGTTCTGGATTCATTTCTCCTAAACCTTTATATCTTTGAAGTCCTAATTGGTCTCTTGAAATTCCTTTTTCTTCTAGTTCTTTATAAGCTTTTTCTAAATCTTCATCTGTGTAACAGTATCTATCTTCCATTCCTTTTTTAGATAATTTATATAAAGGTGGTTGAGCTAAATAAACATTTCCATTTTCTATTAATGGTCTCATATATCTAAAGAAAAATGTTAATAATAGTGTTCTTATGTGTGCCCCATCAACATCTGCATCTGCCATAATTATTACTTTACCATATCTTATTTTTGTTATGTCAAAGTCAGATCCTATACCAGCTCCAACTGCTAATATTACTGGATTTAATTTATCATTTCCGTATATTTTATCAGCTCTTGCTTTTTCTACATTTAACATTTTTCCCCATAATGGTAATATAGCTTGAAATTTTCTATCTCTTCCCTGTTTTGCACTTCCTCCTGCAGAGTCCCCCTCTACTATATAAACTTCACATTCTTCTGCATTTTTACTACTACAATCTGCTAATTTTCCAGGAAGTGTAGAAGTTTCAAGAGCACTTTTCTTTCTTACTAATTCCCTAGCTTTTCTTGCTGCTTCTCTAGCTCTTGATGCACTAACACATTTTTCTAAAATGGCTTTTGCAACATTAGGATTTTCTTCTAAAAATGTTGATAATGCATCATTTACCATGCTTTGAACTACACCTGTTACTTCACTATTTCCTAATTTTGTTTTAGTTTGACCTTCAAATTGTGGTTCTTTAACTTTTACAGAAACAACTGCAGTAATTCCTTCTCTTATGTCTTCTCCTTGTAAATTAGCATCTTTGTCTTTTAATATATTATGACTTCTAGCATAATCATTAAAAACTTTTGTTAAAGATCTTTTAAAACCTTCAAGGTGTGTTCCACCTTCTATTGTATTTATATTATTTACAAACGTATAAATATTTTCTGTATAACTTGTTGTATATTGAATTGCTATTTCAACTGGTACTTCACCATTTCTTTCTATATAAATTGGTTTTTTATGAAGAGTTTCTTTATTTTTATTCAAAAATTCTACAAAAGAAATTAATCCTCCTTCAAAACAAAATTCTGCTTTTTTAGGTGTTTCTTCTCTTTTATCTTCAATTTTTATTTTTAATCCTTTTGTTAAAAAAGCAACTTCCCTAAATCTTTTTTCTAAAGTTTCATATTCATAATCTAAACTTTCAAAAATAGTATCATCAGCTAAAAATCTTACTTTTGTTCCAGTTTCATTAGTCTCGCCTATTTTTTCTAATTTTCTTACGGTTTTTCCTTTTTCAAAATACATTTGATAAATTCCACCGTCTTTTTTTATTGTAACTTCTGTCCATGCTGATAGTGCATTTACAACTGATGCTCCAACTCCATGAAGACCTCCGGAAACTTTATAAGCACTGTCTCCCCCAAATTTTCCACCTGCATGCAATATTGTATAAACTGTTTCTGCCGTAGAAATTTTAGTTTTTGGATGTATTTCTACTGGTATTCCTCTACCATTATCTTCAACACTTATAATATTTCCTTCTTCTATTTCTATTTTTATTTCTGTACAATAGCCAGCTAAAGCTTCATCTACACAGTTGTCAACAATTTCATAAACCATATGATGCAATCCCCTTACAGACGTACTTCCAATATACATACCTGGTCTTTTTCTTACAGCTTCTAGTCCTTCTAAAACTTGTATTTGTTCAGCTCCATATTTATGATTATATTTTTCCAATTTTTTTCCTCCCTTTTTGTTAAAATTTTTAATTTATGTATTTTCTTTTTTTACACTTCCTTCTTTAACATTATATATTAAAATTTTTTTATTTTCAAGAGTTATTTTTTCCGTACATGTTATTATTACTTGTACATTTTCTATTTTTTCTAAAAAATGCTTTCTTCTTTTTTCATCTAACTCTGACATAAAATCATCTAATAATAATATTGGATATTCCCCTATTTCATCATAAATTATATTTAATTCAGATAATTTCAATGAAAGAATTGAAGTTCTATGTTGACCTTGTGAACCATAAACATCTAATCTTTTTTTATTTATATATATCACAAAATCATCTCTATGTATACCCTTTGTAGTAAATCCTTTTATTATATCTAATTTTCTTCTTTTCTTTAATAAATCTAAATAAATTTCTTTACTTGTACATTCTGTTACATATTCTATTTCAATTTCTTCCTTATTATCTGTAATTTCACTATGAATTTTTTTTATTTTATTTTTTATTTTTTCTAAAAATTCTTTTCTATAATTATAAATATTTATAGCATATTCTGCTAATTTTTCATCCCAGATTTCTAATAAACTCTCACTTTTACCTTCTTCCCTAATTTGTCTTAAATAATTATTTCTTTGTTCTAATGTTTTTAAATATAAATTTAAATTATACATATAATTAGGTTTTAGCTGACTAATCATAATATCTAAAAATCGTCTTCTATTTTGTGGACCACCTTTTAATATATTAATATCATCTGGAGTAAAAATTACAATATTTATATTACCCAATAATTCACTTAATTTTTTCAATTTTATTGAATTTATATAAACATTTTTTTTATTGGAAAGTTCAATCTTTATTTTTCCTTCTCTATCTGATTTCTGATATTCAACTTCTATAATTGAATTTTCTTTATTTAATTGAATCATTTCTTTATCTTTATTAGTTCTAAAAGATCTACCCATACTACATAAAAAAATAGCTTCAATTATATTAGTTTTTCCTTGTGCATTTTCTCCAAAAAAAACATTTACATTCTCATCTAAAATAATTTCTTGTTCTTCATAATTCCTGAAATTCTTGATTTTAATGGTTTTTATCCACATATTACTCCCCACCTGTGTATAACTTGTTAATATTATTTTATCTCTTTTTTTCTATTTTTTACTATTTTTTTCTAATTTTTTTATATTTTTTAATAATAAAATTACATTAAAGAAAAATTAAAACGTCTTATTTTTGATTTTCGTGCGTCGTTTTTTTATAATTATTTTTATTATAATTTTCTTTTTTAAGTTAATAGTTAATATTTATCATATAATCTATTTATTTCTATTTTTTACTATTTTATTCTAATTTTTTCAATTTTTTTTGAATTTTTATAATTTCCTTTTTACAATTTTAATTACTAAACTACATTTTTAACATATCCACAGTATTTTATAATTTGTGGATAAAATGTTCACTTTTATTTTTCTATTTTTATCTCTCTTTTTCTATTTTTTTCGATTTTTTTTAATTTTATGACATATTTTTTTCAATTTTTTTATATAAAAGTTATCCACAAATAAAAAACTTTTATAAAAATTTTTATTATCTTCATTTTTCTTTTGTTTTTTAATTTATTCTATTTTTTTTATAATAAAATCTCTTTTTTTATTATTAAACTTATCCACATTTAGTAAATAAATTGTGGATAAGTTTTAAAACTTTTATACTTTTTAACATTAGTTTTTATTAAAAAGCTTTTTTATAAACAAAAAAGCAGAATTTTTTCTGCCTTTTTATTATTTTTATTTTAATCTTCTTTTAATCTAATTGGCAAAATCATATAAGTATAATCATTATTTTCTATTGATTTTACTAAACATGGAGAGATACTTGTACCAAACTCAATGTATACTTCCTCATCATCAATTGCTTTTAAACTATCCAAAAAATATTTTGGGTTAAAACCTGCTTCTAAGTTTTTTCCTTCTGTAGAAACATATAATTCCTCTTTTGCATCCCCTGTTTGATTTGTGCACGAAATGATTACTTTTCCAATATCTATTTGTACCTTTACAGGATATTTTTTTTCTTTTTCTACTGATGAACTAGATATTAAACTAATTCTTTCAAAACTATTTTGAATACTATTTTTATTAACTTTTATTCTTGTTTCCCAATTACTTGGAATTACATTTTTATAATTTAAAAATTCTCCATCTAAAATTCTAGTAACAATCTTACAATTGTCCATTTCAAATAATGCTTGATTTTTTGAAATTCCAATTTTTACTGGTTCAAAAGAATCTAAAATTATTTTATTAACTTCTGTTAAAGTTTTACCAGGTATTACAGCTTTAAAATCATTACTTTGTTTATTTAAAAATATAGTTCTTAAAGCTAATCTAAATCCATCAACAGCTACTAAACTTAACTTATTGTTTTCCACTTCGAATAAACAACCTGTGAATATTGGTCTACTTTCTTCTGTACTTACTGCAAAAATTGTTTTTCTAATCATATTTTTTAATAAATTTTGGTCTATTTCTATAGAATTTTCAACTTCTATTTTTGGAAGTTCTGGAAATTCTTCAGGATTCATAGTTGCTAATTTGTATAAAGAACCTTCACATTCAATTTCTAATAAATTTTTATCATTTAACGTTAAATAAATTTCTGTATCTGGTAATTTTCTAATAATTTCACTAAACATTATTGCATTTACAACTGTACTTCCCTGTTCTTTTACTTCACATTCCATTATGTATTCTATTCCTATTTCTAAGTCATATGTAGTTAATTTAATTTCATTATCATTTGTTTGAATTAAAATTCCTTCAAGTATAGGCATTGTAGTTTTTGATGCTACAGCTTTTACTACGGAATTAATAGCTTTTAGGATTTTATCCTTGTAACAAACTATTTTCATTTCGCTTCCTCCTTTATAAATAAAATAAATATTTTTAGTAGTAGTAGTAGTAGGTGTTGTGGAAACTGTGGAAAACTATGTGGAAAACTAGAACCCGTAGAAAAAATCGTGTGGATAACTCAGTGGATAACTTTTAATTTTTTCCACACTTTCCACATTGCTATGTGTAAAAGTATTGTATCCACAGTTTTTCCACAGGTTATTCACAGATACCCTGTGGAAAGTTTGCTAATTCTTTTGTAAAGCTAAAATGCAAAATTCTTTCCAAACACAAATTTTTCAAACATAATTTTCAAAAAAATTGTAAAATTCTTGGTATTAGTCTTGTTTACCATTTATGACAATGTTTTTCACACTATCCACAATTAACTTAGTATTACTTTTATCTTTTATTTCCTTTTCTATTTTTTTACAAGCATGCATTACAGTAGAATGATCTCTACCTCCAAAGTCCACACCAATCTGTGGATAAGACATATTTGCTA
This sequence comes from uncultured Clostridia bacterium, assembly GCA_947632475.1. Classification (GTDB taxonomy): domain Bacteria; phylum Bacillota; class Clostridia; order TANB77; family CAG-508; genus CAG-269. The sequence continues at coordinate 26,033 of CANRPI010000001.1, forward strand.
TTTCTCTACAAAGATACATAGCAATTTGTCTTGGAAATGCAATTTCATTTGATCTTTTGTTTCCTGCTATTTCATTTTTATCTATGCTAAAATATTTAGCTACAGTTTCTTTTATAAAATCACTTGAGATTACTTTTTTACTTTCGTAAATAAATTCATTTATAATTTTTTCAGCTAATTCAATAGTTACAGGACTATGAGTTAAAGAAGCTCTAGCAACTATTTTGTTGAAAACTCCTTCTAATTCTCTTATGTTTGAATCAATTTTAGTTGCAATATTTGATAAAATAAAATCATCAATTATCAAGTTTTCATCTTGAGCCTTTTTTCTTAAAATAGCTAAACGTGTTTCATAATCTGGACAAGAAATATCTGCTAAAAGACCCCATTCGAATCTAGATTTTAGCCTATCTTCTATAAAAGGAATGTCTCTTGGAGGCTTATCACTAGAAATAATTATTTGTTTTCCCTCTTCATACAAAGTATTGAAGGTGTGGAAAAATTCTTCTTGAACACGTTCCTTTCCTGCTATAAATTGAATATCGTCTATTAATAAAGCATCAATATTTCTATATTTATTTCTAAAAGCTTCATTTGTGTTATCTTTAATAGCATTTATTAATTGGTTTGTAAACTTTTCAGAAGTAACATATAAAATAATTGAATTTTTATAATTTTCTAATATTCTGTTACCAATAGCATGCATTAGGTGTGTTTTTCCTAAGCCTACTCCCCCATAAAGAAAAAGTGGATTATAAGATTTACCTGGTTCATTTCCTACTGCTAAAGCTGCTGCATGTGCAAATCTGTTATTATTTCCAACAACAAAAGTTTCGAAAGTATATTTTGGATTTAAAGCAGATTTACTAAATTCGGCTTCAGGAGAATTTTCTTGAGAATCATCAACAATTATTTTACTTTCAACATCTTCCTTAGATAATTCAAGTACAGAAAAAGTCCAATCTTTATTGGTTATGAATCTTAAAGTATTAAAAATTAAGTCTCTATACTTGTTTTCAATAAAATCTTTGTGGAAGTCGGAATTACATGTAAAAACGATGTTATTTCCTTCTATTTTTTCAATTCCCAATGGCGTTATCCAAGTTTCATATGATATTTGGGTAAGTTCAGGTTTTAAAGCTTCTTTAATTTTTGCAAGTAATTCATCTTTTTCGATAGCCATTTAAAATCATCCTTTCTATAAAAAGTTATCCACAAAGTTTTCCACAACTGTGGATAACTTTGTAATTGTTTTGTAAAAATACAGATGATTTATACGAACAAAAATTCAAGTGTCTGTAAGAAAAATCTCGTATATTTTTTTACTTTTCAATAATAACAGATTTATCCACAATAAGTCAATAAAATTGTGGAAAAAATTTTTGACTTGTGGAAAAAAAAGAAAAAAATTGTGGAAAACTGGCGAAATATTACAAAAATATTACAGAAAAATATTTTTATCTTTTAGTCAGATATAGTTAATTCTTAATAATTGTGCTATTAAGAAGCGTCTCTGTGGCACAAATTCTTTAATATGTTGAACAGTAAACGTTTGAGAGGACGAATTTAAGAAAAATAAAAAAAACACTTGACAACTACGGCAGTCTAAGGTATAATCGATATACGTGTTATTTTAGAAAAAATTTCATAAAAATGAAATTAATATAAACAAAAATATCAGTAGGAGGTGCCAAAATGAAAAGAACATATCAACCAAAAAAGAGACAAGAAAAGAAAGAACATGGATTTATGAAAAGAATGAAAACAAAATCAGGAAGAAATGTATTAAAAGCAAGAAGAGCAAAAGGAAGAAAAAAATTAACAGCTTAACAAGTATAAGTTTAAATAACTGTTAAAAGGCCTTTTCTTAACTATTTGGCCTTTTATAATAGTTATAAAAAAGGACTTAAAGTGAAAATGAAAAAAACAAAAATGTTAAAAAAAAATTATGAATTTAAGCAAGTATTATCAAAAGGAAAATATTATACCGGAAATTACGTAGAAGCTTTTATAAAAACAAACAATCAAAATATTAACTTATTAGGAATAGCAATAAGCGTTAAAGTTGGCAAAGCCGTAAAAAGAAATCAGATAAAAAGGCATATTAGAGAAAATTATAGAATGCAAGAAAATAAAATAAAAACAGGGTATAGTATTGTATTTTTGTGGAAAAAGAAACAAAACGTAGAAAATGCAACACATGAAAACATAAAAAAAGACATAGAAAAAATAATAGAAAGAGCTGATTTACAAGAGGAAAATCAATGAAAAAAATACTTATAAAGCTTATAGAAATATATCAAAAAAATATTTCAAAATGGCTAAAAAGTAAAAATATAAACTGCAAATTTTATCCAACTTGCTCAGAATACACAAAACAAGCAATAGAAAAATATGGGGCAGGGAAGGGAACATTTTTAGGAATAAAAAGAATTTTAAAATGCAATCCCTTTTCAAAAGGTGGTTATGATCCACTAAAATAGAGCTAAGCTAGGAGGAAGAAAAATGTTTAGTATTTTTGCAAACTTATTTGGATACTTACTAGAATTACTCTATAATCTAGTAAATAACTATGGTTTAGCAATTATAATATTCACAATATTAATAAAATTAGTATTATTGCCATTATCAATAAAACAACAAAGAACAATGAAAAAAAGTACAGAAATGCAAGAAAAAATGAAAATCATTCAATTCAAATATAAAAATGACCCAGAAAAAATGAATAAAGAAATAATGAGTTTATACAAAGAAGAAAAAATGAGTCCACTTAGTGGATGTTTAACAGCAATAATACAAATAATATTGATATTATCAGTATTTTACTTAGTAAGAAGTCCATTAACATACATGGAAAAAATGTCAAAAGAAGATATAAACAAATATGTAACACAATTACAAGAAGAAGGAAAGGCAGTTAGCAATGTATATCCAGAAATAGACTTAATTAGAGAACATGAATGGTTAAAACAAAAAAATTCAGAAGATGCAAATGTAGACAGAATAAATTTACAAATGAATTTTTTAGGACTAGATTTAAGCAAAATACCACAACAAAATATGACTGATTACACAGTATATATAATACCAGTTTTATACATAATTTCATCATTCATATCAATAAGAATAACCACATCAATGCAAAAAAATCAACAAGAAGACAAACTATTAGTTGATGGAAAAACAGGAAAAGAAGTAAAAGAAGATGACAAAAATAAAGAAAATGAAAACAGCGAAAGTGAAATGGATGCAATAATGGAGACAAACAAAATGATGTCATGGATGATGCCAATAATGTCTATCTCAATAGCAATAGTAGCTCCATTAGGTTTAGCATTATATTGGCTAGTAAACAATATTCTTATGATAATTGAAAGACTATTATTAAACAAAATTATTAATACAGAAAAATAAAAAATGCTTTAATGAAAGGAATGTCAATAAAATGGAAAAAAGTATTATTTCAGAGGGAAAAACAACTAATGAAGCAATAGAAAATGGATTAAAACAACTAAAAGTATCAAAAGATAAAGTTGAAATAAAAGTTTTAGAAAATGAAGAAAAAAGAAGCTTTTTTAGTATATTAGCGCCAAGAGTTGTTAAAGTACAATTGACATTAAAAGAACAAAGAAAAACAGAAAATAAAGCAAAAATAGAAATAAGCAAAGAAAATCAAGAAAAAGCAAAAGAAAATGTAGAAAATTTTTTAAAAGATTTTATAAAAAATTTATCAGAAGACACAAAATATTCAGTTGAAATAAATCAAGAATCAATGAAAGTAGATTTAAATGGTTCAAATTTAGGATTTTTAATAGGGTATAGGGGAGAGACTTTATATGCTATGCAAAATATATTATCTGCAGTAGCTTCAAAAAATACAGAAACTAGAATAAGAGTAATATTAGACATACAAGGATACAAAGAAAAAAGAGAAAAAACATTAGAAGAACTAGCACAAAAAGTAGCAAAAACAGTAATGAGAACTAAAAAACCTATAAAATTAGAACCTATGCAAGCTTATGAAAGAAAAATTATTCATAGTAAGTTACAATCTAATAAAAGAATCGATACAACTAGTGTTGGAGAAGAACCATATAGAAGAATTGTAATTTCACTAAAAGAAAATTAAATATTAATAAAATCGGAGGTCAAAGGTCGGATTTTACATTTTATATTTGTAAAAATCTATCTTTGACATTTTTTATTTTATTAAAAAATATTATTTTGAAAATTATAAAAAAGGAGAATTAAAATGGAAACAATAGTCGCAATTGCTACGGCTCCTCGGTATTGGAGGAATTGGCATAGTAAGAATGAGTGGAGAAAAAAGTTTTGAAATTGTAGAAAAAATATTTAAGCCAAAAACATATCAGGCAGTTGAAAATATAAAAGGATATACAATAAAATATGGAAATATTGTAGAAAATGGAGAAATTATTGATGAAGTTTTAGTATCATATTTCAAAGCTCCAAAAAGCTATACTACTGAAAATATGTGTGAAATAAATACACATGGTGGAAATATTATAATGAGAAAAATTTTAGAACTGTGTTTAAAAAATGGTGCTATATTAGCTAAACCAGGTGAATTTACTCAAAGGGCATTTTTAAATGGAAGGATAGACTTATTACAAGCAGAATCTGTAATAGATATTATAAATGCAAAGTCAGAAAAAGAAGCAAAAACAGGAGTTAAACAACTTGAAGGTTTTTTATCTAAAGAAATAAAAGAAATAAAGCATAAAATAATGGATGTAATGGTAAATATAGAAGTGGCAATAGATTATCCAGAATATGATGTTGATGATGTTACAAATGAACAAATAATAGAAATGCTAAATATAGTAAATACAAGATTGAAAAAACTAGAAAAAAGTTTTGATAATGGAAAATTAATAAAAGAGGGAATAAAAACAGCAATAATAGGAAGACCAAATGCAGGAAAATCATCATTATTAAATGCAATTTTAAAAGAGGATAGGGCAATTGTTACAGAATATGAAGGAACTACCAGAGATACAATTGAAGAATTTGTTAATATAAATGGTATTCCATTAAAATTAATAGATACAGCAGGAATAAGAAAAGCAAAAGACGAAGTTGAAAAAATAGGAATATCAAAATCTAAAGAAATAGCAATGATGTCAGACTTAATTATTGCAATTTTTGATAGCTCAAAAGAACTCACAGATGAAGATTTAGAAATTTTACAACTTGCAAAATCAGGTAAAACCATAATATTATTAAACAAAATTGATTTAGAACCAAAAATAAATAGGGAAGATGAAAGACTTAGAAAAGTTAGTAATCATATAGTTGAAATATCAGCCTTAAATAATACTGGTTTGGAAAATTTATATAATGAAATATCAAAAATGTTTAATTTAAGTGAAATAAATTTAGATAGTGAATTAATAATAACCAACATTAGGCATAAAAATTTAATTTCAAAGGCAATAGAAGATATAGAAAAAACGAAAAAGACTATAAAAGATGGCATGCCATTAGATATAGTAGCAATATATATAAAAGAACTTCTAGAAATGTTAGGTAATATAACAGGGGATATAGTATCAGATGATATAATAAATGAAATTTTTTCTAAATTTTGTTTAGGAAAATAAAATGAGTTTTTAATAATGAAAAAAAACATAATAAACGCACGAAAATCAAAAATAAGATAATTTTATTAAAAAAATGAATAACTTGTAATTAAAATAGATAAAAATTAAATATGTGGATTTTCGACGATAATAAATAAAAAATAAAAATGATGAAAAAAGTAAAAAATACAAAAAATACTGGAATAATAGATAGCAGTAAGAATATAAAACATACAATACTTTAAAATTACATAATGCTAAGAACAAATAGTAGTATTTAGCAAAATGGATAAGGAAACGAACAATCTTAAAAATGGCTTAAATAGATACAACACAAAAAAGTAAACATAAAATAAGTTAACTTTGAAATTCAACTTACCATTTCCGATTTAAAAACAGTATTTTTTGTTTCACAAGGAAGGGAAAAAATATGAATTATTATGCAGGAGATTATGATGTAATAGTAGTAGGAGCAGGACATGCAGGATGTGAAGCAGCTTTAGCAGCAGCAAGACTTGGAATGAAAACAGCAATTTTTTCAATAAGTTTGGAAGCAATAGCAAACATGCCATGTAATCCACACATAGGAGGAAGTTCTAAAGGACATTTAGTTAGAGAAATAGATAGCCTCGGAGGAGAAATGGGAAAAAACATAGATAAATCTATGATACAAATAAAAATGTTAAACACATCTAAAGGACCAGCAGTGCATTCATTAAGAGCACAGGCAGATAGAAAAAAATATCAGGCGGAAATGAAACATACTTTGGAAAAGCAAGAAAATTTAGATGTAAAACAGGCAGAAATAGTTAATATCGAATTAGAAAATGGAAAAGTAAAATCTGTAGAAACAGACATTGGAGCAATATATGGAGTAAAAGCTCTAATTCTAGCAACTGGAACATACTTAAAAGCCAAAATATATATAGGAGAATATTCAAAAGAAAGTGGACCAGATGGGGTAACAGCAGCCAATAAACTTTCAAGTTGTTTAAAGAACATAGGAATAGAACTAGTAAGATTTAAAACAGGAACTCCAGCAAGAATAAATAGAAGAAGTATAGATTTTAGTAAAATGGAAGTACAAAAGGGAGATGAAGGAATAGAATCATTTTCCTTTGAAAATGAACCAAAACAATTTGAACAAGTAGATTGTTATTTAACATATACAAATGAAAAAACACATCAAATAATAAGAGATAATTTACATAGATCACCTTTATATAGTGGAAAAATAGAAGGAACAGGACCAAGATATTGTCCTTCAATAGAAGATAAAGTTGTAAGATTTAGTGAAAAACCAAGACATCAAGCATTTGTAGAACCAGTAGGATTAGATACAGAAGAAATGTATATACAAGGAATGAGCTCATCATTACCAGAAGATGTGCAAATAGCATTATATAGAACTATACCAGGATTAGAAAAAGCTGAATTTACTAGACCTGCATATGCAATAGAATATGATTGTATAGATCCATCAAACCTAAAGCTAACTTTAGAATACAAAACAATTGATGGTTTATTCTTAGCAGGGCAAATCAATGGAACTTCTGGTTATGAAGAAGCTGCTAGTCAAGGATTAATTGCAGGAATAAATGCAGTTCAAAAAATAAAAGGAAAAGAACCGCTAATACTAGATAGAAGTCAAGCATATATAGGAGTTCTAATAGATGATATTGTTACAAAAGGAACAAATGAGCCATATAGAATGATGACATCTAGAGCAGAATATAGGCTTTTATTAAGACAAGACAATAGTGATTTAAGATTAACTCAAATAGGGCATGAAATAGGGCTTATATCAGATGAAAGATATGAAAAATTTAAAGCAAAAAAAGAAAATATAGAAAAAGAAATACAAAGACTAAAAAAATTAGTAGTAAAACCAACAGAAAAAGTAAATCAATTATTAAAAAAATATGGAACCTCAGAACTAACAAATGGAACAAAAATGTCAGAATTATTAAAGAGAACAGAATTAGACTATGAAAAATTAAGTGAAATAGATGAAGAAAGACCTAATTTAACCCTTCAAGAAAAGAAAGAAGTGGAAATTCAAATAAAATATGAAGGATATATAAAGTTGCAAGAAGAACAAGTAGAGAAATTTAAGAAATTAGAAACTAAAATACTACCAGAAGATATTAATTATGAAGAATTAAATGGAATAAGTTTAGAAGGAAGGCAAAAATTAAATAAATTTAGGCCACGCTCAATTGGACAGGCATCAAGAATTTCAGGTGTTTCACCTGCTGATGTATCAGTACTTTTGGTTTATTTACAAACTAAAAATAATAGAAAGGATTAATAAAAGTGGAAATAGAAGAATTTAAAACAATTTTTAATGAGTATGCACAAAAATTGTCAATAAGTTTAAATGAAGAACAAATAGGAAAATTTTATAGATATATGAATCTTTTGTTAGAGTGGAATGAAAAAATCAATTTGACTGCTATAACGGATTTTAAGGAAATTATTTTAAAACATTTTATAGATTCTTTAACAATTTTAAAATATATACCTCAAAATAAAAAAATAATAGATATTGGTACAGGAGCTGGGTTTCCACGGAATTCCGCTTAAGATTTTTAGAGATGATATTAAGGTTACCTTGGTTGATTCTTTGAATAAGAGAGTTAATTTTTTAAATGTAGTTATAGAAGAATTAGGATTAGAGCAGATACACACAGTACATGCTAGAGTAGAGGAAATTGGTAAAAATAAACAGTTTAGAGAAAGTTTTGATGTTGTTACTTCTAGAGCAGTTGCTAATTTGTCTACTTTGTCTGAGTATATGATTCCTTTAGCAAAGTTAGAAGGTAAGTGTGTTTGCATGAAAGGTTTAGATATTGATGAGGAACTAGAAAATGCACAAAAGGCTATTGGTGTTTTAGGTGGAACAGTTGAATTGGTTGATAGATTTTGTTTACCATGTTCTGATATTAATAGAAGTATTGTGTTGATAAATAAGATTTCTAAGACTCCAGAGAAATATCCTAGAAAGCCAGGAGTACCTTCAAAAGAGCCAATTTAATTTTATATTAAGAACAGAAACTGTATATCATTTCTTTAATTGTTCTTCGTTCAAGTAATTTCATAGAAATTGTAATTTAATTTTGTTAGCGCCCTCACTCAGGCTCAAAAAATTCTTTAAATTTTTTGCCCGTGAGATTCCCTAACAAAATTTTCATACAATTTCTACTTCAATTACTTTCAATTCATAACAATTAAAGAAATGATATACAGCTTCTGTTATTTTATTTTGTAAATTATATGTGATTTTTGTAAAAATATTATTGACTTTTTTTTAATATTTTTATATCATTATAGTATAAGAATAATAAAACTAACAGATAAATATTAACTAAAAATCTAAATGAAATGGAGGCAATAAATTTGGGAAAAATAATTTCAGTAGCAAATCAAAAAGGTGGGGTTGGAAAAACAACAACAACAGTAAACTTAAGTACAATTTTGGCCAAAAAAGGTAAAAAAGTACTACTAATAGATGCAGATCCACAAGGAAATGCAACAAGTGGATTAGGGATAGAAAAAGAAGTAGAATTTTCCACATATGACCTTTTAATAAATGATGTTGATATAACAAATGCAATGGTAGACACATCAATAAAAAATTTAAAAGTATGTCCTTCAAATATGAATTTAGCAGGGGCAGAAGTAGAACTTGTTTCTATGATGTCAAGAGAACAGAGAATGAAAGAAAAATTAGACAAAATAAAAAATCAATTTGATTACATATTTATAGATTGTCCACCATCATTAGGGTTAATTACATTAAATTCTTTTACAGCATCAGATAGTGTATTAATTCCAGTTCAATGTGAATACTTTGCACTAGAAGGATTAGGTCAACTTATAAATACAATTAACCTAGTAAAAAAACACTTAAATAAACAAATAGTAATAGAAGGGGCATTACTTACAATGTATGATATAAGAACAAATCTTTCAAATCAAGTAGTAAAAGAAGTTAAGAGATATTTTGACAATAAAGTATACAGAACAGTAATACCAAGAAATGTAAGGTTAAGCGAAGCACCAAGCTATGGAATGCCAATAATAGAATATGACCCAAGGTCAAAAGGTGCAAAAAGTTACATAAAATTCGCAAAAGAATTCTTAAAAATCAATGAAGAAGAAAAAAAGGCAAAACACATGGCATAAAATACGCAAAAAAGATAAAATTATAAAGAAAGGAATGATTTAAATGGCAAAAATGACAGGATTAGGAAAAGGATTAGATGCATTATTTGGACCAGCACCTGAAGAAGAACAAATGCAAGAAAATGACATATTAAAAAATTTAAAAATAACAGAAGTTGAGCCAAATAGAGATCAACCAAGAAAACATTTTGACCAAGAAGCATTAGAAGAACTAGCAAGCTCAATAAAAGAATATGGATTAATACAACCAATAGTAGTATCAAAAAAAGACGGATATTACAGCATAGTAGCAGGAGAAAGAAGATGGAGAGCGTCAAAATTAGCAGGTTTAAAAGAAATTCCAGCAATAATAAGAGAAGATGATGAAAAAATAAATTCAGAAATATCATTAATAGAAAACATGCAAAGAGAAGACTTAAACCCAGTTGAAAAAGCAAATGGAATAAAAACATTAACAGAAAAATATGGAATGACACAAGAAGAAATAGCAAAAAAATTAGGAAAAGGAAGAAGCACAATAGCAAATTGGATTAGAGTATTAAATTTAGAGCCACGTGTATTAGAAATGGCAAAAGAGGGAAAGCTAAGTGAAGGACATTGTAAAGCATTACTTGCCATAACAGATCCAGAAAAGCAATATTTAACAGCAATACACCTATTAGAAAGAAATTCAACAGTTAGACAAATAGAAAAAAAATCTAAAGTAAAAGAGACAAAAGAAGAACAACAACGAAACCATATTTTATACAAAAGTATAGAAAATAGTTTTCAGGACTTTTTTGGAACAAAAGTAAAACTAGATGCAGGAAGAAGAAGAGGAAAAATAATAATAGAATATACCTCAAACGATGATTTAGAAAGAATATTAGGATTAATTGATGCTACTAAGTAGTAAGTAAATTAATTGAAAAAATTATACTATAGGAAAGGATGTTTAAGAATGGACGATTTAATTGCAATTTTAAGAACAGATACATTTTTAATATTTCTATTATGTGCAGTAATATTATTATTTATAGGATTTATAATTATGGTATCAAAATTATCATCAATTAATAAAAAATATAAAAAATTTATAAAAAAATTAGGAAATGGCAAAGATATAGAAGAAGATTTAGAAAACTATATGTATAAAGTGCAAAGGGTAGAAAAGCAAAATGCAGAAATTATAAATTCAATTAATGACATAAATACAAATTTAAGTAAATGCATACAAAAAGTAGGAATAGTAAGATATAACGCATTTAAAGACACAGGAAGTAATTTAAGCTTTACTTTAGCCTTATTAGATGAAAAAAATAATGGAGTAGTATTAAATGGTATATATTCAAGAGAAATGTCAAATATTTATTCAAAACCAGTAGAAAATGGAAACTCTAGTTATACATTATCAAATGAAGAAAAACAAGCAATAGATAAGGCAATAGATTCTGCAAATGTTATAAGAGTAAAATAAACGAAATATTATTAATTACACTAGAGGGAAATTTTGCAAATGAAAAATTTTAATAAATCTATTGACAAAATAATGCAAAAATGCTAATATAAATATTGTCGTTAGACATTAATTTATGAAAAAATAAGTTTTGTCTATAGATATGGAGAGGTGGTCGAGTTGGTTTATGGCACCAGTCTTGAAAATTGGCGTGCGTTAATAGCGTACCGTGGGTTCGAATCCCACCCTCTCCGCCAATAAAATAAAGGTTAGATATTAAAAAATATCTAACTTTTAGTTTATAATAATAAAAATAAAAAAATGTAGGTGTACCCAAGTGGTGAAGGGGGCAGTTTGCTAAACTGCTAGGTCGAGCAATCGGCGCGGAGGTTCGAACCCTCTCACCTACGCCAAAAGGCTTATTAAAATAAGTCTTTTTTATGTAGATGATGAAGTTGTAAAAATTTTAAAATTGTAGTATAGTATATGTGTAGTATGATATAATTTCTAGTATAAAAAAGTAATATAAGGAGAAAGTAGATGCCAATAGAATTAAAAAAATATTTTTGGGATACCAAATTTGAAGAACTAGATAAAGAAAAAAATAAAAGATATATTATATCGAGATTATATTGTTATGGAGATTTGAAAGCAATAAAATGGGTAAGAGATAATTACACCAATAAAGAAATAGAAGATGTGGCAAGAAATTCAAGAAATTTAAAACCATTAGTTGCAAATTATTTAAGACAACAATTTAATTTACTAAAAGAAGAAATGGCGTATTATAGATGGACCCAATCTATGAATTATGAATATTGGAGGGGTAATAAATAATGTATTGGAATATAATTGATAAAGACAGATATAAATTATTACAAAAGATTACAGAAACAATAAGTATACAAAATTACTACATGATAGGTGGAACTGCATTATCATTACAACTAGGATTAAGAGAATCTTATGATTTTGACTTTTGCGTACTTGAAAATTTTAATAATGAAATATTATTACAGGAATTAAAAACAATTCGGGGAAATAGAAGTTAAACAAAATCAAAAAGGAACTTGTGATGTTATATTAAATGGAGTACAAGTTAGTTTCTTTTTTTATCCAAATTTAGTAATAAAAGAATTTGTTAAAGTAGAAGAAATGCCTAAATTGAAGATGGCAAGTGTATTAGATATTGCTGTAATGAAAATTATTGCAATAGGAGGCAGAGGTGCAAAAAAAGACTTTTTTGATTTATATAATATTATGAATAGAGATAATGTAACAATAGATGAATTAGCAAAAGGATTAATACAAAAATGTGGTACTAATATAAATTATGCCAATATAATAATGGGATTAAGTTACTTTGAAGATGCTGAACAGGAAATATTACCAAAAACATTTATAAAATATGATTGGAACGACATAAAGAATTATTTTATAAATTTACAAGAAGATTTCCAAAAAAAATTAGAAAAACTAGGAGTATAGCAAAATATAATAAAGAATTTATAAAAAATAATAATTAAAATAATTTAATAACAGAGGATAAAAAGGCTTCTGTTATTTTTATTTACCCAATTAATATTTTTTGAAATAAAAAACATAATATTTAGTTTAAAATTATTATAAAATCTGTAATAAAAATTTCTTGCATAAATTAATGAAAAATGTTGAAAAAAATAGAAAAATAAGATATAATATATTATAGGAGAGTAGGTGATATCATGAAAATCACAGAAAAAAATGGAATATTAATGAAAATAATTGTAATCATTATAATTGGAACTATGTGTATAGGTATTTTTAGTAACAAAAGTTATGCAGTTAAATATAAAAGTGAAAAAGATTTGTTGGTAGCATTTAAACAATATTTAAATAACAGTTCGGACAAAAAAATTAAAAGTTTGTCAAAATTTATAAAAAATGGCAAATGGTATTTAAATGATGCATCAGAAACATTATTAAAAGAATGGACTTCAAATTATGAAAAAGTAAAAGAAGGAAAAGAAGCACCTAGTCCATCAGGAATAGGTTTATGGGCAGAATTTACGAACTGGGCACGGAAGCACAGAGGTAACAGCAAATAGCGCTTATACTGATGCTTTAGTCAATCTTAAAGCAGCAATAAATAACAAAGTAAACACTAAATTAGGTAAAGATGAAATAGAAGTTTTTGATCCAAACGATCTAGATAAAAAATACACAATTAGGAAAAAAGACACAGACGAACAAAAGAAAAAATATAATGAAATCCAAATAAAAGGATATTATGAAAACTTCGGATTAGATGATATAAGCAAAGAAATATTGAAAATTTGGATGGATAAATTAAATGAAGATGAAACAAAATATGGTTATATTGTTTCTGCTATGCAAGAAACAATAAATGCTAAAGATGTAATATATTTATCACCACAAAAACAAGAGGATACATCAACTGAAAAAACACTAGATGATGTAATGGGAGATGCAGAAACATTTTTGGATAAAGCAGATGACTTAAAATATGATCCACAGAATTTACAATATTTATCAAAAACAATTTACAATATACTATTTACAGCAGGAGTAGTAATAGCAGTAGTAGTAGGAGCAATAATAGGAATTAAAATAATGACATCAAGTGCAAGCGAACAAGCAGAATACAAAAAATTATTAATTCCGTATGTAATAGGATGTATAGTTGTATTTGGTGGATTCATGATATGGAAAATAGCAGTATATGTAATACAGGGGGTGGCATTATAATGAAAAATAAAATAATTATAATATTAGAAAAAACTGTATTATTAATAACAATATTTTTAATGTTTTTTACAAATACAAATGTATATGCAAAATCAGAAAAAATAGAAGTAGAAGGAAAAGATTCATCAAATACAATTTCAAAAAAAGTAATAGATGGATTTGAAGCAGGAGTAAAAAAAGGAAAAACAATTACATATGAATTTACAATCAATACAATATCATTAGGAACATATGAATGGTCTGTATTATCACCAAAAAATTGTGAATATAAAATAAAACCAAATGAAAATAAGTGTGAAGTAACATTTACAGCAACTGGAAATAATGGCGACAAAGCAAGTGCAAGAATAAGATGTTTGATTAAAAATTTTAATAAAACTATAGCAAACCCTACTATAAATATAGGATTTAATATTTCAAACAAGAAAGCTGCAGCAAGTGAAACAAGCGAAGAAGTAGATATACAATCTCCAAGTGATGATTGGTTAGGAGAATCAGACACTTTAGATGATTATATAGGTTCAGGAGGAAACTCAAAAAAAATAGAAAAGAAGGCAGAAAAAGCATTAGGAGTAATTAGAGTAATAGGAATAGTATTATCAGTAGTAATGCTAATGATGATAGGTATAAAATACATGTTAGGAAGTGCGGAACAGAAAGCTGATTATAAGAAAACATTAATACCATATATAATAGGAGCATTAATAATATTTACAGGCTCAATTTTGCCACAAATAATATATCAATTTGTACAAAATATTAAAGACGCATTTTAAAATAATAAAAACATTTAATAATTATATAATAATATTAAAAATAAATAAATTTGTTAAATTTTCTAAAAAATATTGAAAAAAAATACAAATAATTGTATAATAAAAATAATAATTTGTCTTTAAAATTTATATTTTATAAAAAACAAAAAATAGAAGGAGGAGAAAATGAACAAAAAAATTCAAAAAATATGCAGCTTTGCATTAATATTTATATTAATAGTTACTATGGCATCAATTGTATTTGCTGCAGATCCATTTACACCAGGTTCAATTGATGAAGGTAATGTAAATACAAAAGCTTCAAATCAAATAAAAAATGTTGGTAATTCAGTAGTTGGAATATTAAGAACGGTAGGAATAGTATTATCAGTAGTAGTATTAATAGTATTAGGTATAAAATACATGATGGGAAGTGCAGAAGAAAAATCAGAATACAAGAAAACAATGATACCATATTTAGTAGGAGCAGCATTAATATTTGCAGCATCAGCATTTGCAGAAGTAATATTCCAATTCTTTGATGGAATAACAACTAAAGATGCAACAAGTAGCATTATGCATATTTTATAGTAATGTAAAATAAAAAAAGGAGGAACGTAAAATGAATAAAAATATAAAAAAAATATGTAGTATTGTATTAATGCTAATTTTAATAATGACTTTTTCGGTTAATTCATTTGCACTTTCACCAAATGATATTCAAGCAGATGCAAATAAAACAGTAACAGGTGGAAAAGAAATAGAAAATGTAGGAAAAGCAATAGTCGGAATATTAAGAACAGTAGGAATAGTATTATCAGTAGTAGTATTAATAGTATTAGGTATAAAATACATGATGGGAAGTGCAGAAGAAAAATCAGAATACAAGAAAACAATGATACCATATTTAGTAGGAGCAGCATTAATATTTGCAGCATCAGCATTTGCAGAAGTAATATTCCAATTCTTTAATGGAATTTCTGTAAGCTAATAATTATACATAGAAAAATAAAAAATAAAAGGAATTTTTTCAATTCCTTTTATTTTTTTTTTACAGAAATATTACAAACATATTAAAAATATATTATTTTACAAAAAAAAAGCGCAAAAATGTTACATTTTTTGTATTTTTTTGTTATAATTATAATAAGTGATATTAGATAAAAATAAAAGGAGGAAATGCAGTGGGAAGGTACGAATTACCAAGGAATGTAAAAGGAGAAGGAAGAATATTGTTTATATTTTCAACCAAAGCACTAATATATACGGCAATAGGTGGAGTAATAGGAATCATATTTTATCAAATATTTAAGGCCATAAACTTAAATTTTGTAGGTTTAGTAATATTAGGTATATGCGCAGTATTAGGCTTTGGAATAGGAACATTAAAAGTACCAGACACCACAGCATTTGAGATAACAAAAAAAACAGGTGGAGAAAATATGGATGATGTAATAAAAAGAGCAATAAAATTTAAAATGCAAAAGAAAAAGATATATGTGTATGAAAAAGATGAAATTACAAATGAAACGGAGGAGAAAAAAGATGAGTAATAATGCTATATCAAACATGTTAATTACAGTTCTTGAAATAATGGTTTTCGTATTAATATTTTTAATAATAATATTTATAATGTTAAAACTCAGAGAAAAAGCAAAAAACAAAGTTATAGAAGAAAATCTTATGTTAGGTGGGCAAGAAGAAAAAAAAGACAAAAAGAAAACAAAAACTGTAGATAATTCCTATTCAAAACAATCCATATTTGATTTTATGGAATTTGAAAAAGTAGAAGACAATATGATTATACAAAAAAAAGGAAGAAGATTTTTAATGGTAGTAGAATGCCAAGGAATAAATTATGATTTAATGTCCAGAATGGAGAAAGTAGCAGTAGAAGAAGGATTTCAACAATTCTTAAATACATTAAGGCATCCTATACAAATATATATACAAACCAGAACAATTAATTTAGAAAATAGTATTAGTACATATAGAAGCAAAGTAAAAGAAATAGAAAACAAATATAGAAAAATGCAAGATCAATATAATGTAAATGTACATTCAGGAAATTACTCAAGAAAAGATTTAGAAAAAATGTCATTTGAACTAACAAAACAAAGAAACCTCTTAGAATATGGTACAGATTTAGTTGCTAGTACAGAAAAAATGAGTTTAAACAAAAATGTACTAAACAAAAAATATTTTATAATTATACCATATTACTTAGAAGAAACAGGAAAGTATGATTTTGAAGAAATTAAAAGTATAGCATTTTCAGAATTATATACACATGCACAATCAATAATAAGAACATTAGCATCATGTTCTGTTACTGGCAAAATATTAACATCTACAGAATTAATTGAATTACTATATGTAGCATATAATAGAGATGAGTCAGAGGTATTTGGAATAGATAAAGCAATGGAAGCTAGATATGATGAACTATATTCGACTTCAGAAGATGTATTTGAGAAAAAAATAAAAGCATTAGATGAGAAAATAAAAAAAGATGCAATACAATTAGCAAATAAAGCTGTAGAAGAAGCAAAAGCAAAAACAAATGCTCAAGAAAAAGCAGAAGAGCAAGAAAGAAATTTTGAAAATTTAGTACAAAGAATGGCAGAAGTAGTTTTAAATGAAAATAAACAATATATTGGAGAAGAATTAACAAATAAAGCAATTGAAGAAGTAAAAAATAAACATAAAAAGGAAGGAGATAATGCAAATGAAAAAGTCAAAGAAAAAGCAACTAGAGGAAGAAAGAAAAAAGATGCAATATAATGTAGAATCTGGAAAATTAAGAACAAAGACAATAAAAGAATTAATAGCACCATCAGGAATAGATGCATCAAACATAGATCATTTAGAAATAATTTCTAATGTAAAAAGATATGCAAGAAGTTTCTTTGTATCAACCTTACCACGTATGTGTACTTTCCCAGAATTATTTAGGGACTTATACTTCTTTGGAGATATAAATACATCTATATACATAACACCAATAGCAGAATCAAAATCACAAAATGAATTAAACAGAGTTATTAATGAATTAGAAACTGAAAGATTAGTTGCAGCAGATAGAGGAAATATAAACAGAGAAAGCACATTAACACAAAAAAGGTTTGAAGCAGAACAACTTAGAGACGAAATAGCAGCAGGTTTTAATAAAATGTATGATACATCAGTTATAGCAACACTTTTTGCATATACTCTTGAAGACTTAGACAGATTTACAAAATTATTATCAACAGAATTATCTAAATCTTTAGTTGGAGTGAAAAGTGCATGGGCAATTCAAGAAGATGCATTTAAATCCAATTTACCATTAATGGAAGATAAAATAAAAAAGATACATTCTTTTGATAGTAGATCTATGGGAACAGTATTTCCATTTACAACTTCAGAAGTAGGACATCCTACTGGAGTACCACTTGGATTTAATAAACAAACAGGAACTCCAATTTTATTTGACAATTTCCATCCATCACTTACTAACTATAATATGGTTATATTTGCAAAATCTGGTGCTGGAAAATCAGTTACAATGAAAACACTAATTTCAAGATCATCTGTATTAATGGGAATAGAGAGTTTAGCATTGGATGCAGAAGGTGAATATACAATTGTAGCAGAGAGCTTAGGAGGAATAAATGTAGTACTTAGTCCAAATTCTAGTACAGTTATAAACTTATTTGATATAGAACCAGAAATGGTAAAAGATGCTATAACAGGTAGAGAGAGAATAGCACTAAATGTAGAGAGCAAAGTAGAAGACGTAACACAAGCATTACTAACAATGGCAAGAGGAAGTACAAGAAGTACTGAAGTTAATGAGTTAACAAAACAAATTATTGCAGAAACAGTTGCAGAAGAATATGCTCGACTTGGAATAACTAATTCACCAGCAAGTTTATACAAATCAGGAAATGTATTTCAAAGTGGAGAAAAATTATACAAAGACAAAAAAGCTATGCCAACTATAGGAAGTTGGTATAAGAAATTGGAAGAAAAATCACAACAAGATATGAACCCAGATTATAAATTTCATTATAGTTATTTATTAAAAGTAATGAAACAATACATAAGAGAATATAATGGTCAAATGGCATATTTTGACGGACAATCTACATTTGAATTATTAGATGGAGCACCATTTATAAATTTAGATATATCTCAATTAGAAGAAAGATTTGCAAGACCACTTGCACAACAAATTTTACTATCTTGGATATGGGAAAAATATGTTAAGAAAAATAGCGAAGATAGAACAAAAGCTAAAAAGAAAAGGGTTTTAGTAGATGAAGCATGGATGTTACTTCCATATCCAGAAGCAGTAGATTTCTTAAACACTATGGCAAGACGTGCTAGAAAAAGAAATGTTTCATTAGCAATAATTTCACAAAGATTTCAAGATTTTTATGAAAAACCAGAAGCACAAGCAGTATTAACTTCATCAGATACAAAATTATTCTTAGCACAAGATAAATCAGAAATAGAGTACTTAAAGCAAGTGTTTAAACTAAGTGATGGAGAGGCAGGATTTTTAATAACATGTATGAAAGGTGAAGGGTTATTAAAAGTTGGAGCAGATACAGCAATACTTCAAATAACACCAACGGCTAAAGAATTTGAATTTGTAGAAACAAACCTTAATAAATTAGCTCAAATGAATAGAAAATAAAATTAAAATAATCAAATTTGATTTTTAAGGAAAGGAAAAGAAAATGAAATTTTTCACTAAAAATGGAATTAAACAAAAGATTATAATAGCAATAATAGTAGTAATATTAGTGAATTTTATGATTCCCCAAAGAGTTGAGGCATCAATAGGAGACATATTTGCAAATATAGGAGCAACTCTTCTAAAAGAAGTAGTAATACTAGTTTGTTCATTAGGCGATGTAGGTATGGGAATTTTAAGTAATACTATGTTAGGAGCACAAATTTCATCCACAATGCTGAAACAAGATAATAATAACTTAGAAAATACATCTTCGTGGTTGTATGCAAGTGATGATGATGTTAGTAAAGCAAAAAATGACGGAAGATATGAAAAAATTACAAATTTGCAAGGAGGTTTATTTTCAGCTGACTATGAAATTCCTAACATGCTATATTCATTAGAAAATATATTTTCAAATAATATAGCAGCATTGGATATAAACTTTCTAAATCCAAATAAATTTACTTCTATAGTTGATGAAGAACAAATTGTTGGAGATGAATATTCAGATGTTACAGATCAAGCTAAAGAAAAAGCAAAATCTTCAGCTAAAACTTTAAGAACTACTATTTCAAACTGGTATAAGTCTTTTAGAAATATAGCAATAGTTTTCTTATTATCAGTTTTAATATATTTAGGAATAAGAATGTTATTAAGCTCTACAGCGGCAGATAAAGCTAAATATAAGGAAAGTATGGCAGACTGGTTTGTAGCTTTATGTTTAGTATTTTTTATACATTTTATAATGTCTGCAGTAATAACTATAACAGATAAATTTACAGATTTATTTGATACTGCAAATAATAATGAAATTGTAGTAGAAACAAGTAATAATATCAAATTTAAAACCAATTTAATAGGTCTAGCTAGATTTAAAACACAAACCTCAGAATGGCAAGAAGTTACAGCATATGGAGTAATTTATTTTGTATTAATAATATATACATTTATGTTCACATTTATGTATATAAGAAGGTTTTTATATATGGCATTCTTTACGATGATGGCACCTTTAGTTGCAATAACGTATCCAATAGATAAATTAGGAGATTCTAAAGCACAAGCCTTTTCAATGTGGTTTAAAGAATACATAATGAATGCGATGTTACAACCTATGCATTTAATATTATATACAGTTTTTGTATCATCTGCCTTAAGTTTAGCAAAAGATAATATGATATATGCTATTGTAGCAGTAGGTTTCTTAATACCAGTTGAGAAATTTATTAAGAGAATGTTCAAACTAGATCAGGGACAAACAACAAGCGATGCAGGTTCATTTGCAGGAGGAGCTGTCACAATGGCTGGACTAAATGCATTAAGCAATTTAGCTACTAGAGGTCTAAGAGGAGGACGTTCTGATAAAGGTAAAAAAGGAATTGGTGGCGGAAATAACGCAGGTACAGATTCTGATGATGGATTTATGCCAAGTGCAGTTGGTGGAAGATCAACTTTAGGTGCATTTATGCAGACAATGGGTGATGGAGCAGCAGGAGTTGCAAATACAGTAGGAAAAGGTGCATCTGCAATAGCTGGTGCAACAACAGGACCGGTAGGAGCAGGAATTGCTAACACAATAGGAGCAGTCGGAGCAGGAACAGCGAGAATGGCAGGAACAGTAGGAGCAGGAGTTGCTGATGCAGCAACTGCAGGAGCAGAAATGGTAGGAACTGCAGGTGAAGGAATAGCAGAAGCAGGAAGAACATTAGGAAATAGAATGCCAAGAACTAGAAACTTACAATTTGAAGATTTAGGATTTGGAATACCAGTGCAAGGAATGGAAGGAAGTGGAAGACAAGGAGAAAATAGACAGAGAATGTTTACAGAAGAAATGCCAATTGAAGGTATAGGAATGGAAGGTAATGAAATGCTAGGAGAAAATGGACAAGGAATGCCAATTGAGGGTATAGGAATAGAAGGCAATGAAATGCTAGGAGAAAATGGGCAAGGAATGTTTATGGAAGATATACCAACTGAAGGCATAGGAGGAGACAGAATAAGAATGCAAGACCAAGAGCTAGATCCAAATCAAGAAGAATTAGTAAATCAATATATGCTTGACCACGAAGATATGACTGAAAGATATGCTAGAAACCAATTAGGATTACCAGAAGGTGAATTAGACTCAAATGAGCAAGAGTTATTAAATCAATATTTAACTAATAATGGTATGAATAAATTTATGACTCAAGATGAGCTAAGGCAACAAGCAATGCAAGACTTAGGATTTACACCTTCTTTACGAAATACAGCAAGTGAAGATAATGCAACTCAATCTATACCAGAAGCAGAGGGGACAGTTAATATTAGAGGAAATGGCTCACAAACTACTCAGTCTACACAAACAGGAACAACCTTTGGCAACTCAAGAAATAATATGCAAGATACAATTGGTAATTCACTAAATAGATCAGATGTTAGAAAAACGATGAAAAAGGTTAAGAAAATTGCACAAGGTTCATATAAAGTAGCAAGATTTGGTGCAACAACGGCAGGAGCAATAGGGGGAGCTATGATTGGTTTATCATCAGCAGTAGCATCAGGAGATCCAGGAAAAGTATTTACAAATATGGCAGCAGGAGCAACAGCTGGTGGAACTATAGCAAGAAGTGTAAGTTCTGTAGCAGATCCAAATAGAATTGAAAATACAGGAAGAAGCTTTAAGCAATATGCAGAAAATAAAGCAGAAGAAAGACAATATAGTAGAGACGTAAATCGCGGAGGCGAAGTTTATGCAGCAGAGCAAGCAAAACAAAGGGCAAATGAAAAGAAAAAGAAAGAATTCTTTAAAGATGAAGATCAAAGAAAGAGATATGCACAAATGGCAGCAAGAATAAAAGAAGAAACTGGAAATCAAGATGTAAATGTAGACAATTTAATGAAGGCAGATTGGGATTATAGAGAAGCAGGAGTAAAAGATTCTGGATTAAGAGAGAAAGCATTAACTATAGAGGCAAGTCGTGGAGGAGTTGGAGGAGAAAACCATGGAAAAATGGTTGATGTAACAAGTTACTCTACAAAATTCTCTAATATGAGAGATTACTTAATGGATGATAAGAAAAATAAACAATTAAAAGGACAATTAAATAAAGTTAATGCAATAAGAGGAAATGAAGAAGCAGCACAAGAAGTAGAAGGTTTATTGAAAAAATTATATGGAGTACAATAAAAATAGTTTTAATTTATGTGGTTGATAGGTACCAAAAAACCTAAATATAAAAATAAGAAGGAAGATATGCATAGATTATTTAGATATTATAACCAAAACAGAAAAAAGATATGGAAAATAATGATAATAATAGCATGTATTATAATATTAGTGCAACTACTTAATCAAATTGCAATTCAAAAAAGTATACAAGAACAAGAATTAATAGAAGAACAAGAAAAAATAGAAGCAGAAAAGAAAAAAAACAATAATTATGAGCCATACGAAAGTGAAAGTGAAGCTATTATTTCAAGTCAAGATGATGTACCAGATAGATACAAAGAAGAATTTGGAAATATAATAGAAGAATTTTATACATATTGTATAAATCATGAACCACAAAAGGCATATAACATGCTTTCTACTGAAATAAAGAATAATCAATATCAAACACAAGAATTATTTGAGACATTATATTATAAAAGCAAATTTGAAGGAGACAAAACGTACTCCTTCAAAGCTTATTATACATCAAAGAGAAAATATATATATCAAGTAAAAATATATGATAATATGTTATCAACAGGAAGCAAAAATACAACCTATATTGAAGATTATGTAACAATAGTTCCAGAAGATGATAAATATAAGCTTAATATAAATAAATATATTTCAAAAGAAAAAATAAATAAAAGCAATAGTAATGAATTATTATCTGTAAATATAGATTTTGTAGATACGTACTTAGACTATCAAATATATACATTTACAATAAAAAATAATACAGAAAATACAATTTTAATAGATACAAAGGAAAAAAGTAAAACACTATTTTTAACAACTGGCAATAATAATAAATTTGATAGTTATTTATATGAAAATAATGAAAAAGATTTTATTTTTGAACCATATCAATCAAAAACAATAAAGATAAAATTTAATAACAAATATAGGACAGATGTAACTATTCAATCAATTACATTTTCAGATATAGTTAATTATAATGAATATTTAGAAAACAAAAATATAGAAAGAAAAAGTATAGTAATAGAGATTTAATGTTATTGATATAGAAAGGGATGAAATAAAAATGGCAATATTTAATAAAAGAAATAAAAATAAAGACGACGAGAATAAAATTGAAAAAGAAGCAATAAAAAAATTTATCAATATAATAAAATCTGTAGCCACATTTTTATTTTTAAAATTATTCCCTATAATTTTTGCTGGTATTATGGCAATGGTATTATTTGACTTTATAACAAATGTATTAGTTACACCAAAAGAAACACCAAAACAAATATATTCATTATTAGAAATCGAAGATGTAAAAGAACTAGTAGAAGTAAAAGGTGATGAAACAAATGGTTATTATTGGGATTTTAAAGAAGGGACAAATGAAAAATTAGAAAAAGTAATAGAATGGAGTCATTCTCACCCAGGAATGGAAAGTTTACCAAGTGATGTTGAATTTATGACATTACTTATAAAGGCAGAATTATGTAATCAATTACCAGATTTAGGAGGAAAAATTCCAGAAGGAACAACTGGATTTCAAGGTAATATAAAAATAAGAAGAGTTACACCAGACAAAGAAATAGGAAAAATGGAAAATACAGGAGATGAAAATTCAACAGTAAGTGTAGAAAAAGAAATAGTTAATTATAACTCTGATTTAGAAAATTCATATATAGATGAATTAAAGAAGCATGAAAAAAAAGATAAATTTAAAATAAAATTTGATACAAATTTATATAAGGAAACTGAATCAAAAATACAAAATTCAGAAGGAACTGGAAACTTTGAAATAATGCTTGATAGTGATGGAAAAGAAATTGAATTAAAAGAAGGAGACCAAGTAAAATATACTGGAAATTATAAAACAGCCCAAAATCCGCTTTCTGAATTAAACAAAATAATAGTATATGTAGAAGTTAATGTAGATGACATAACCGGATATGTTAAAGCAGATGCGTTAATTTTCAACAAAAAGAAAAGTAAGGAAGCTAATAAGTCAAATGTAAAACTTTCAAGTAGAGCAGGAGATAGTGAATCAGAAGACAAAACTTTAGGAAAAAACAATAAAGAATATACAATAGCAATTGCTGCAGGAAACAATGACAGTGATGACATTGGTGCAAGAAAAGGAGATTTAGTAGAAGAAGAACTAACAATACAAGTTGCAGAAAAAGTAGAAGAACTATTGAAAGAATACAAAAATATTACAGTAAAACAAACAGGAAGTACAAGTAGAAATACTAGTGATGTAAAAGTTAGTGATAGGACTAAAAAAGCTAGAGATGCAAATCCAGATTTATGTATACAAATACACTTTGGGTCTAGTAGTGATGGAAGTCGTTCAGGGACACAAGTAATATATAAAGAAGGAGATGGAGTATCACAACAATTAGCAGAATTCTTATCTGAAAGCATATCAGATTCATTAGGTGTAGAAAACTTAGGTTCAGGTACTGATACACAACTTTGTGGAGGAAGTATTTTAAATATAGAAAATGCAGCTACCTCAGGATTTCCTTCAGTTCTAACCAAAGGTTGTTACATTGACAATGATAGTGATGGAGCAAAAATAAGAGCAGGAGGAGTAACAAAATATGCGCAAGGTATAGTAAAAGGTATTGACAAATACTTAAAGGCAGATCATACTGGCTATGTAGCAGAGGAAGTAGAAGAAGAAAAAACATCTACTAGTATAAAATCAATAGTCAGAAATATGAAATATATTGAATCAGAAAAATTCAATAAGCTTATAGAAGATGGAAACATAGATGTATTAAAATATTTTACATTAGATAATGAAAATAAATTAATAACTGCTACATGGACATATGAAGACGGAACAACAAAAATTTCAGCAAATTCATCATTTGATTTAAAGACACCTTTACAAAATTATGTTGTTCCATATGAATACTTACTATTTTATATGATAAATACAACATATGCACAATTTTCAGAAGATTTAGCTAAACAAGTATTAGATTCAGAAATTATAGTGGCCGTACAAGATGATATAACTACAACTAATGAAAAAAAGACAATAAAAACTATAGGAGATGCCAATAGAGAGGATTTCTCTTATACTTCAACAGAAGGTGGGGAAAGTAAGATTAGTGAATATTGCAGTACTTCTGTTAATATTACATATGTAGATACATGGTGTGCTAAAGTATATAATGAAAATAGCTATGGGACAAGTATTTTAGGTATGGAAGATGAAGATGAAGTAAAAGTAAATATTATGGGAAAAGTTACAGATTCTTCAACTAAGTCCTCATCAACTGAAACAGTTGCCTCAGCTGAGCATAGACAAGCTATGGATGGCGAAGGTAATAGAATAGATTATATAATTACAGTTACTAAAGAAACAACCATAGAAACAAGGACCATTTCAAGCAAATATGAGTCAGGCGATACAATACAAGATGAAAATGGATTTGAAAAATTTACGAAATTGTATTTGTCAAATAAAATGAATGAAAGAGTTAGAACTTCTTATTTATATATGGTTATTGAGGACAACGAAAAAACTGCTAATATGTTAGATATGACTAAATATTTAATTTATAAGGCAACTGGAGAGCAGACAGGGATATATGAATATGACTTTAGCATATATAGAGAAAGTGATTTTCAAAATGCAGGATCTTCTGCAAGTTTTGAAACATTTATAGAATATTTGCATGCATGGGAAGGAAATGAGGGGATAACTGCTGATGGTAAGTTTTATTTAGTTGGAAATGATGGAGCAGGACATCCAACAGTTGGTTATGGTGTAGATATTTTTAATTCAGGATATCTAAATAGATTTAAGGAAGCTGGATATACAGAAGATCAATTAAGAAAAATGGATGGTTCTACAAAAATACCAGTAGAGTTAGTAGATGGAATTGAAAAAGAAGAAAGAGAAGCAATGTTAGAAAAAGTAGAAGAAAAAACAGCAGGTTTAAATTTAACAATATATCAAAAATATGCACTTGTAAGTAGAGCCTATAACTGTGGAGCAGGAGGAGCATTTACCACTCGAAATGGAAAAAATTTTAGAGCTGCATATAAAGCATATTGGAATCAAGAAACTGATGATGAATATAATGTAGCAGCAAATGATGGTATGTATGATCATGCACTTTATAAAAATTATATGTGTCAACCAAATACTTCTAATGGTGAATATTTAAGAGGATTAGAGAATAGAAGAAAATCTGAATGGATATTATTTAAAACCGGATATTATGATAGAATTGATAAATGGTGTTCAGATTCAAGTGATGGAATAGGTACAGTTATATTAACTGGAGATAATAAACAGAAAATGGAAGCAATGTTAGCAGAAGCAGTAAGAATTGCAAATGATGATAGGTATGGATATAGTCAAGGTTCAAGAATGAGTGAATTTTATTATGATTGTTCAAGTTTTGTATATAGATTGTATAAACAATTTTTTGGAATTACAGTTCCAAGTACTACTGCTGGATATGGTGAAACAGGTAGATTACCAGGAAAACCAGAACAAATAGAATTGCAACCAGGCGATGTTTTATGGCGTAGTGGTCATGTTACTTTATACTTAGGAGATGGAACTTATGCTGCTGCACATGGTAGAAATCGGTCAATATACAGTCAAAGCAAAGCAAATTTCTGTGTATGAAGATAGCCCTAGTAAATATACAAGAGTATATAGATTTATAACAGAATAATAAAAAGAAAGGTTTTGTATATGAAAAAAATTAAGAATGCAATTATAATTTTAGTAATTTTAATTTTAGTTATTTTAGGTTTAATAATTATATTAAAATTAAATAAAGAAAATCAAGAAAAACAAATAGAACTAGCAGGAGATGCAGGAGAAGAAGGAGAAATAACTAATGAAATAGAAAATGTAAGCGATATGGGAAAATTTGTTACGGTAGAAAATTGTGTCCAACAATATTATGATGCCTTAAATGATAATGATAGCCAATATTATGAAAAAGATGGTGGAAATTATATAAAAGCAAGTGATGAAGAAATAAATCAAGCAAGATATAGTGTATTAAGTAAACAATATATAGAAAAAAACAATATTAATATTAATAACGTAAACAATTATATTAAAGTTATAGACGAAAAAGTAAAAGTAGTAGCAATGCAAATGAAGCAATTAATAGACATAGAAACTGAAAAATATATAGTTTATGGTTACATAATGGATACGGGTTATAAATATACAGATGATTTTTATATGTTTGTCAATTTAGATTTAAATAATAAAACATTTTCAATAGAGCCAATAAATGAAAAATATAGCAATATAGATGATATACACTTTGAAAACACGATAAAAGAAATTCAACGAAATGATTATAATGGATATAATGATAAAGTACTAGGCTATTCACAAAAAGCAGAAGAATATATGACAAAATATAAAAATATGATTTTAGCAGTACCTGAAATTTTATATAATTATTTAGATGAAGATTACAGAGAAAAAAGATTTCAAAATGCAGAAAAATTTAAGCAATATGTAAATGAAAATAAACAAGAAATAATGCAGGTAACCTGCAAACAATATTTAGTAAATGATTTAGATAATATTACACAATACGTATGTAAAGACAAATATGGAAATATCTATATATTTAATGAAACAGCTCCAATGCAATTTACATTAACACTAGACACATATACAATATTAGAAGACACCTTTAAAAACGAATACAATTCAGGAAATAAACAAAAAAAAGTCGTAATGAACATAGACAGGTGGATACAGATGTTAAATAATAGAGACTATGAAGCAGCATACAACGTACTAGATGAAACATTCAGAGAAAAAAATTGGGGAAATGTAGAAAAATTTAAGCAATACATAAAAGAAAAACTTCCAGCCCATTATAAAGTAACATATACAAACTTTACTGAAAATAATGGAATATACACACAAGACATAAATCTAAAAGATATTTTAGGAAATGAAGAAGAAATATCAAACTCTATAATAATGAAATTAGAAGACGATTACAACTTTATAATGTCATTTGAAATAAAATAAGAAGTTAAAAGCAAAAAGAACCTTCCTTGTTAAACGTTTTTCATCTAACAAGGAAGGTTTTTTAAATTAAATTTACAATTAATTTCTTCTAAAAATATCCACTAAATAATGAATAATAAAATTATCTTCATACAAACTAACAAAAAAATTCTTAACAAAAGGAATTTGAACAATCAAAAACAACACAAAAACAATAATAACCAAGGTACAAAAACCTTTAAAATAATCTTTAAAAGACTTTTTATAACGAATTTTATAACCCCTATTTTTCAAATCTTGAATATAAGCATCATGATAAGCTTTCTCCCTAGCTCTTTGCAAATCTTGTTCATACAAAATTTGTTGTTTAATTTTATCATTAGTATTATCAGAATAAGAACTGCTTAAATCACTATTATTAGAATTAAAACTATTTAAATTACTACTTTTAATATTATTCAATTCACTCTTTAAATCAATATTCTCTTGATAAATTTTTTCAATATCATCATTAGAAAAATCAAAAGCCTTCAAACTTTCATCATATAAAGCCTTTTTTTCTGGATTTGAAAGAATTTCATAAGCTTCATTAATTTGTTTTAACATATCCTCAGAAATTTTTTTATTAAAATCATCCACTTGTAAATCTGGGTGATATTTTTTAGCTAAAGTTTTATAAGCTTTTTCAATAATTTCTGGAGAAGCATTTCTATTTATTTGTAAAATATCATAATAATTTTTATTCATAACAAATTGTAATCCTTTCTCAAAGGCACACATATATATGAAAGAAACACGCTTTCATACTAAATCCTTCAAAAATAATATAACATAAAAGAAAAAATACTTCAAGTATGAAACAGGGACAATTCTTCTTAAAACACCAATTTTTTCCATTTGACAAAAAGCCATTTTCCGTATAAAATAAAGGTGTTGGAATGTTTTTTAAAGGAGATTTTTTTATGAATGATACATTACATGTTGGTTTAGACGTAGGATCTACTACCGTAAAAATAATAGTTATGGATAAAAATAAAAATACTATATATAAAGATTACCAAAGACACTTTTCAGACACCAAAAATACCGTTTGCAATGTTCTAGAAAATTTATTAAAGATGTATCCTTTAAACAATTATACTTTAGCACTTACAGGTTCAGGAGCGATGTCAGCAGCAAAATTTTTGGGAGTTGATTTTATTCAAGAAGTAGTCTCATGTAAAAGAGCAGTTGAGAAATATATTCCAAGAACAGATGTAGTTATAGAGCTTGGTGGAGAAGATGCAAAAATAATTTATTTTGACCAATCTATTGAGCAACGTATGAATGGTACATGTGCAGGTGGAACAGGAGCTTTTTTAGACCAAATGGCATCTCTTTTACATACAGATACAGCAGGTCTGAATGAAATGGCAAAAAGCTATCAAACAATTTATCCAATTGCATCTCGTTGTGGTGTTTTTGCAAAAACTGATATTCAGCCATTAATAAATGAAGGAGCTGCAAAAGAAGATATTGCAGCATCAATTTTCCAAGCAGTAGTAAACCAAACAATTAGTGGATTAGCTTGCGGAAGGCCAATTAGAGGAAATGTGGCCTTTTTAGGAGGACCTTTAAATTATTTATCTGAATTAAGAAAAAGATTCATAGAAACCCTAAATTTAAGTGACTCAGAAGTAATTGTACCAGAAGAAGCCCATCTTTTAGTTGCAAAAGGCGCAGCCTTAGATTCTATAAACTCTGAAATCATTTCACCAGATGTTTTAGAAAAAAAGATTGATAATCTAAGAAATTCACAAGATAATACAACAAAGCCTTTAGATCCTTTATTCAAAAATGAAGAAGAATATAAAGAATTTAAAGAAAGACACAATAAAAATAAAGTAACCAAAAAAGACTTAGAAAATTATGAGGGAGACTGCTATATTGGAATTGATGCTGGTTCAACTACAACAAAATTAGTTTTAATAGATAATGAAGGAAACCTTTTATACTCATTATATGGAAGTAATGAAGGAAATCCACTAAAAAGTGTTATGAAAATGCTAAAAGAATTATATACAAAACTACCTGAAAAGGCAATTTTAAGATATAGTGGAGTTACAGGTTATGGAGAAAAATTAATTCAAACAGCATTAAATGTAGACTTAAGCGAAATAGAAACAATAGCCCATTACACAGCAGCCAAAAAGTTCGAACCTGATGTAACAAGCATTGTAGATATAGGTGGGCAAGACATGAAATACATTAGAATGAAAAATGGTTCTATTGACAATATAATGTTAAATGAAGCATGTTCATCTGGTTGTGGTTCTTTTATAGAAACATTTGCAAAAAGTCTAAATTTACAAATAGAAGAATTTGTAAAAGAAGCCATCAAATCAAAAAGACCAGTTGATTTAGGTTCAAGATGTACTGTATTTATGAACTCTAAAATTAAGCAAGCACAAAAAGAAGGATATAGTGTTGGAGATATTTCTAGTGGATTATCATATTCAGTTATAAAAAATGCAATCCAAAAAGTTATGAAAGTTAGAGATGTAGAAACACTTGGAAATCATATAGTTGTGCAAGGAGGTACATTCTATAATGATGCAGTATTAAGAGCATTTGAATTAATAGTAGGAAAAAATGTTATAAGACCTGACATATCTGGGCTTATGGGAGCCTACGGAATGGCCTTGCTTTCAAAAGAACAATATGAAGCAAACCTTGATATGGAATACAAATCTACAATATTAAAAAATGAAGAACTAGACAAACTACAAATAAAAGTAACACATACACGTTGCAACAAATGCGAAAATCACTGTAAACTAACAGTAAATAAATTTAGCAATGGACAAACACATATATCAGGAAACCGTTGTGAAAAAGGTGCAGGAGGAATTGCAAAATCAGAAAATTTACCAAATCTAATACAATATAAATATCAAAGAATATTTGACTATAAACCATTAGAAGAACAATATGCAACAAGAGGTACAATAGGAATTCCTAGGGTTTTAAACATGTACGAAGACTATCCATTCTGGTTCACATTTTTAACCAGTTTAGGATTTAGAGTAATAATTTCTGAAAAAAGTACAAGAAAAACATATGAAAAAGGTATGGAATCTATGCCATCAGAATCAGTTTGCTACCCAGCAAAACTTTCACACGGACATATAGAAAGCCTTTTAGAGCAAGGAATAAAAACAATTTTTTATCCATGCATACCATACTCAAGAAAAGAATATGAAAAAGCAGATAATCATTACAATTGTCCAATAGTAATTTCATATTCAGAAGTATTAAAAAACAATGTAGAAAAACTAAAATCATCTGATGTAAAATTTATAAACCCATTTTTACCACTTGACAAGAAAAATCTAGTAAAAAAAGTATTAGAATTAGAAGAATTTAAATGTTACAACTTTACAAAATCAGAATTAAATGAAGCAGTTGATAAAGCAGAAGCAGAATACCAGAAATGTAAAGCAGACATTAGAAATAAAGGTACAGAAACAGTTAGGTATATAGAAGAAAATAACTTAAAAGGAATTGTACTAGCAGGAAGACCATATCATGTAGACCCAGAAATCAATCATGGAATAGATACACTAATTACATCCTTAGGGCTATGCGTACTAACAGAAGACAGTGTTTCAGATAAAGCAGAAGCCAAAAGACCCCTAAGAGTTGTTGACCAATGGGTATATCATGCAAGGCTCTATGCCGCAGCAGACTTCGTAGGAAAACACGAAAATTTAGAACTTGTGCAACTTAACTCATTTGGGTGTGGAGTTGATGCAGTAACAACAGACCAAGTAGAAGAAATTCTATCAAGTTATGACAAAATCTATACTCTTATAAAAATAGATGAAGTAAATAATTTAGGAGCAGTTAGAATTCGTATACGTTCACTTCTAGCTAGTATGAAAAAACGTGAAAAAGAAAAGAAACTAGAAGAAAAAACTGGAAACTATGGAGTACATAAAACAATATTTACAAAAGAAATGAGAAAAAATGGTTATACAATTTTATGCCCACAAATGGCACCGATACACTTTGAACTATTAGAAGCGGCAGTCAGAGCATCAGGATATAACCTAGTACTATTAAGAGAATGTACTCAAAAAACAGTAGAAACAGGACTAAAATATGTAAACAATGATGCATGTTATCCATCAATACTAGTTACAGGGCAGATGATAGAAGCATTACAATCAGGAAAATATGACTTAAACAAAACAGCATTAATAATATCTCAAACTGGAGGAGGATGTAGAGCAACAAACTACATAGGATTTATTAGAAAAGCACTAAAAGATGCAGGATTTGAAAACATACCAGTAATTTCATTTAACATAGTCGGAATGGAAAAAATGCCAGGATTTAAACTTACAATTCCGTTAATAGAAAGACTATTAAAAATGGTAGTATATGCAGACCTTCTACAAAAAATGCTTACAAAAAACAGAGCATATGAAGTAAATAAAGGTGAAACACAAGCCTTATTTGATAAATGGATGGAAAAATGCAAAAAATTATTAGAAAAATCAAACAGCAAACAATTTAAGCAAAGCATATATGACATTGTAGAAGACTTTGAAAAAATCGAATTAGACACAAGCAAAGAAAAGCCAAAAGTAGGAATAGTTGGAGAAGTATTAATAAAATATCATCCATTCGGAAACAACCATGTAGCAGACCTACTTGAAAAAGAAGGAGCAGAAGTTATACTTCCAGACTTTATGGGATTTGCAAAATTCTTATGCACACATAAAATAACATTTAACAATTTATTAAACACAAATAAAACATCCTCAAAATTAATGAAAACAGCAATAAGACTAATAGACATTTTAGAAAAAGACATGAAAATAGCATTAGCAAAATCTAAAAAAGGATACTTACCACCTTGTGATATTTGGCATTTAGAAACCCAAGTAAAAGACGTATTATCTATAGGAAATCAAACAGGAGAAGGATGGTTTTTAACAGCAGAAATGATAGAATATATAGAAAACGGTATACCAAACATCGTATGTGTTCAACCATTTGCATGTTTACCAAACCATGTAGTTGGAAAAGGCGTTATAAAAACAATAAGAGAAAAATATCCAGAAGCAAACATATCACCAGTAGATTATGATCCAGGTGCTAGTGAAACAAACCAAGCCAATAGAATTAAATTACTAATGACAGTTGCTAAAGACAATTTAAAAGCAAAGCAAAATTCAAAAAAAGCTATAGATAAAGAAAATATAGATGAAAATAAAACAAATGAGCCATTAAGACATTCTTAATGGCTCATTTGCACCACTAGGACATTTCTAATTTTTATATAAGTACTAAACACTTAAATAAAAATCATATAAAATTAAATAGATAGTTCTAAAAAGGACAAACAAATAATAAATTGATAATAAATAAAAATTAAAGGAGGAAAAATATGAAAAATAAAAAAATAATAATTATTTTTATCATTTTATTAGTAATAATAATAGTAGGTGGATATTATGCAATAAAATATGTAAAAAAGCAGAATGAAGAGACACTTGTAGAAGAATATATACCACAAGAAGAAATATCAAATGATCAATTAAGACAAACAATTGTAAGCTTATTTTTTGTATCAAAAGATACAAATGAATTAGTACCTGAAGCTAGATTAGTAGATATAAAAGAAATAATAAATAATCCGTATGAAAAAATAGTTAATTTATTAATTGAAGGTCCTAAAAATGAAAAAAATGAAAGAATAATCCCAGAAAATACAAAATTATTAAAAAATTATATGGAAGGAGATTGTTTAATATTAGATTTTTCTGAAGATTTATTAAACTATAATAAAGAAAAAAATGGTAAAGAAAATATACAAAAAAGTTTATTGAATTCTTTAACACAATTAACAGAAGTAAATAAAATAAAAATATTAATTAATGGAAAGGAAAATGATGAATTTAAATTTGAATAAAATGTTAAATAAAAAAATAATAATAAAAAAATAATAATAAAAAAATAATAATAATAAATAATAAAAAATAAATAATAAAAAATAAATAATAAAAATAAATAAATAATAAATAATTATTTAAAAAACTTTGAAAATTTAAAACATTTAACAAATTTTTGAAAATTATTTAAAAAATATTCAATTTCATTTAAAGATTTAATTGTATTTTTTTTATATAATTTAAAATCAAAATTTTTTTTAGGAGGTGGATTATTTTCACCTCTATTAAAATTATTAATTGAAAAATTTTGCATAATAAAAAATAACCTCACTATAAAATAAATTAAATTTTGCAATTTTGGAAAATTTAATATATAATATGTAAAAATTAAAAAAAAGTTATAAATTATAAATAATAAAGAGAAAAAAATAAAAAGGAGACAAAATGAATTTAGAAGAAATAAAACTAGAAAAAGATGAAAGAATAGATGATTTACAATTTAAAAATTTAAAAATAATTCAAAACAAAAAAGGTTTTTGTTTTGGAATAGATAGCATATTACTTTCAGATTTTGCAAAAAAGATAAAAAAAGATGCAATAGTTTTAGATTTAGGAACAGGCACAGGAATAATTCCAATACTTTTATGTGGAAAAACAGAATTAAAAAAAGTAATAGGAGTAGAAATACAAACAGAAGTATATAATATGGCAAAAAAAAGTATAAAATTAAATAAATTAGAAAATAAATTTGAAATAATAAATGAAAATATATTAAATTTAAATAAAATATTTGAAAAAAATAAATTTGATGTTATAGTAACAAATCCGCCATATAAGAAAAAACAATCAGGAATAAAAAATCTAGATGAAAGAAAAATAATTTCTAGACATGAAATAACAGCTTGTTTAGAAGACTTTATAAAAATTTCAAAAGATTTATTAAAAGACAATGGAGAATTTTATATGGTACATAGGCCTGAAAGGCTAGTAGATATTTTTAATTTAATGAGAAAATACAAAATTGAACCTAAATTATTAAAAATAATTTATTCAAATAAAAATAAAGAACCAAATTTAATATTAATAAAAGGGATAAAAAATGCAAAACCATTTTTAAAAATAGAAAAAAATTTATATATTTATGAAGAGGATGGAAAATATACAAAAGAATTATTAGAAATTTATAATAAAGATAGATAATAAAAACAAATAATAAAAAATAATAGAAAATAAATAATAAAAATAATTAATAAAAAATACAAAAAAATATAAAAATAAAAATAGATAAAAGGTAAAAAAGTAATTTCAAACAAATTTATACTTAAGAAAGGAATATAATTAAAATGGAAAAAATAGAAAAAGGAAATTTATATATAGTAGCAACTCCAATTGGAAATTTAGAAGACATTACTTTAAGAGCAATAAATACATTAAAAAATGTAGATATAATAGCAGCAGAAGATACAAGACATACATTAAAATTATTAAATCATTTAGAAATAAAAAAGACATTAATAAGTTACCATAGGCATAATGAAGAAATAAGAGTAGGTAATTTAATAGAAAAATTAAAAGAAGGAAAAAATATCGCATTAGTATCAGATGCAGGAACACCTGGAATATGTGATCCAGGCCATATAATTATAAAAGAATGCATAAAAGAAAATATAAAAATAATACCAATTCCAGGGGCTTGTGCCATGATAAATGCATTAATAACATCAGGGTTAAATACAAATGAATTTATTTTTTTAGGATTTTTACCATTAAATAAAAAATTAAGAAAAGAAAAAATAGAAGAAATAAAAAATTCTAATAAAACCATAATATTATATGAAGCGCCACATAAATTAAAAAACACATTGCAAGAATTGCAAGAAATATTAGAACAAAGAAAAGTAGTAATAGCTAGGGAACTAACTAAAATTCATGAAGAATATATTAGAGGTACAATAAAAGAAATAATAGAAAAGTGTGATAATCTAAAAGGCGAAATAGTAATAATAATAGAAGAAAATAAAAATTCTAAACAAGAAAATAAATTAAATAATTTAAGTTTAGAAGAACATTATAAATATTATGAAAAAAACGGATTAGATAAAAAAGAAATTATTAAAAAAATTGCTAAAGATAGAAATGTAAATAAAAATGAAATATATATGAAATTTTATAATAAATAATAATAAAAAGAATTAATTTATTTTTAATTAATTCTTTTTATTATATATAAAAAAACAGTTATTGTGTAATATTAAATTAGTTTTAATTTTCATCACATAAATGACCTATCTTTTCAGCACATTCTTTACAAATTAATTTATCATTATAATCAAATAAGTCTTGTGTATTACCACAAAAAATACAATTTGGTTCAAATTTTTTTAATACTATAGTAGAACCTTCAGTATATATTTCCACGGGATCCTTTTCCATAATATTAAATTGATTTCTTATTTCTATTGGAATAACGACTCTACCTAGTTCATCCATTTTTCTTACAATTCCAGTTGATTTCATAGCTTTTCCCTCCTTAAAAAGTTATAATTTGCAATCATTACAGTATTACTATATCATAAATAAATTTACAGGTCAATTAAAAAGTAATAAAAAGTTTCAGTTGGAATAAAATTATTTAAGGTGGTAGTATGTTAAATATAGTTTGGCCAATTTTTATAATAATATCATTTTCATATGCAATTTTTTCAGGAAATTTAGAAAATTTAAATTCATCAATTTTTCAAAGTACACAAGATGCAATAAATTTAAGCATAAATTTACTTGGAACTATTTGTTTATGGAATGGAATTATGCAAATAGCAAATGAAACAAGTATAGTAGAAAAACTTATGAAAATATTAAATCCAATTATTAGAATTTTATTTCCAGAATTAAAAAATAATAATAAAATAAAAAAAGAAATATCTTTAAATATGATTGCAAATATTTTAGGACTAGGTAATGCTGCTACTCCATTAGGATTAAGGGCAATGAATTCAATGCAAGAAATAAATGAAACAAAAGATGAATTAAGTAACTCAATGGTAGTTTTTATAGTTTTAAATACAGCATCTATTCAAATAATTCCAACTACAGTTATTGCAATTAGAAATTCATTAAATTCAAATAATCCAACTGCTATAATTGTTCCAGTATGGATTGCAACAATTTGTGCAGCAATTATGGCAATAAGTTGTGCAAAAATGATAATAAAATTTCAAAAAAATAATAAATGAGAGGAATTATAATAATGAAAATTATTAATTTTATTTCTAATTTAGCAATGCCTATGATAATTTTATTAATAACAATTTATGGATTAAAAGAAAAGAATAAAGTATTTGATACATTTTTAGAAGGCGCAAAAGAAGGAATTAAAATAACAATTAGTATATTTCCTACTTTAGTTGGATTATTTGTAGCAATTGGAGCACTTAGAAGTTCAGGAGTATTGGATTTGGTAATTAATTTTATTAAACCAATTTTAAGTGTAATAAATTTTCCAACTGAATTAATGCCTTTAGCAATACTTAGGCCAATATCAGGAAGTAGTTCAATTGCAATAGCTACAGATATTATGAGAAATGTAGGAGTAGATAGTTTAATAGGAATAATGGCATCTACTATAATGGGTTCAACAGAAACTACATTATATACTATAGCTATTTATACAAGCTGTGTAAAAATAAAAAAAACAAGAGGAGTATTATATGCAGCATTATTAGGCGATATAGTTGGAATAATTGTAAGTGTAGTAATTTGTAGACTTATGTCAATAAATTTTTCTTGACAAATAAAATGATATAATGTATAATAACTTAAATTATATATTAAAAAGGACGAATTTAATGTTTATAAAAATCATTTTGTTTATTTCAATATTTTTTATTGTCAGAAAAATATTAATAAAAAAAATATCTAAAAAAATTATTATTTATGATAATTCTCACCATTAGAAATTTTAAAAGCTCTAAAAATCTGCTCTAATAAAAAAACTCTAATTAATTGGTGAGGAAATGTCATTTTAGAAAAACAAATTTTAAAATTGCATTTTTCTAATAAACTTTGTGTTAAACCTAAAGAGCCACCAATAATAAAAGTAATATGACTATTAGTTAGAGAAAGTTTTTCTAAACATGATGAAAATTCTTCAGATGAAAGTTGTTTTCCTTTTAAATCAAGAGCAATTACATAAGAATTTGGCTTTATATGATTTAAAATATTTAAACATTCTTTATTTTTAATTTCATTTGATAGGCTATCATTTAATTTATCTGGAATTTTTTCATCAGGTAATTCAACTATAGTTAGTTTACAATATTTTAAAAGTCGTTTAGAATATTCATCTATAGCACCTTTTAAATAAATTTCTTTAATTTTTCCTACACATAATATATTAATATTTAACATTTTTTTCCTCATATCATTTTTTATTTTTATACAAATTAATTATAAATAGAAATAAAAATTATTTAATTTCTAAAATTTTACTATGTATATCTCTTGAGGCAACATTAAGTGATATTGAATCTAAATTATTATTGCTTGAAATTAATTCATCTATTACTGTTTGATAAGCAAGTTCAGGAAAATTACTTTCCTTACTCAAATGTCCAAGCATAGCACTTTTTAATCCTGACTTTATTAAATAAGAAATAGTTTTTCCAGCCATTTCATTAGGTAAATGACCAGTTGGACCAGCAATCCTAGATTTTAGTGTAAAAGGATATGATGAGCAACGTAAAACTTCAGGGTCATAATTAGATTCTAACATAATAAATAAACTTTCTTCTAAACTTTTTATTATAGAATTTGTCATATGGCCAATATCAGTTGCAATACTTATTTTTTTATCATCTTTAAAAATATTAAAACCACAAGGATTAGCTGCATCATGAGGGATTGAAAAAGGTTTTATATCAATATCTCCTATGGAAAATTTTTCACTTATTTTAAATGTTTTAATATTTTTTTCTGATATTTTATCTCTTTGTTTTGGCATTGCATCTAGTGTTTCTTGATTTACGAAAACAGGTAAATTAAATTTTTTGGATAAAGTTCCTAAACCTTGAACATGGTCAATATGTTCATGTGTAACTAAAATTCCATCAATAGAAGCAGGATCTATATTAATATCATTTAAAGCATTTTCAATTTTTTTACAACTAACACCTGCGTCTATTAAAAGTTTAGTATCTTCTGTTTGAATAAAAAGACTGTTTCCACTACTACCACTATATAAACTACAAAAATTTAGCATTTTAATTCTTCCTTCTTATGTTTTTTAAATATTTATTCAGATATTCTTTTTATATTAGCTCCAATGTTTCTAAATTTTTCTTCAATATTTTCATAACCTCTGTCAATATGTTCTATATTATAAATTTCTGTCATACCTTCTGCAACTGTTCCAGCAATTACTAGTGCTGCACCAGCTCTTAGATCACTTGAACATACAGGAGCACCATATAATTTGTCAACTCCTTCAAAAAAAGCTGTTTTTCCATGACTTGTAATTTTAGCTCCCATTTTGTTTAATTCTTCAGTATATTGAAAGCGAGAATCCCATATACTTTCATTAATTATGCTAGTACCATTGGCTAATGATAAAACAACGCCAATTTGTGGTTGTAAATCAGTAGGGAAACCTGGATATGGTAATGTTTTGATATTAGCTTTACATGGCTTTTTATCACACCAAACTCTAATTGCATCACCAAAATCTTCAACATTTCCACCAACTTCTAAAATTTTTGCAGTAGTTGATTCTAGATGTTTTGTTATACAATTTTTTATTAATAAATCGCCTTTAGTCGCAACTGCCGCAAGCATAAATGTACCAGCTTCTATTTGATCTGGAACAACTGAATATGTAGCATTTCCGCATAATTTCTCAACACCGTTTATTTTTATGACATCAGTTCCAGCACCTCTAATATCTGCACCCATAGTGTTTAGAAAATTAGCAACATCAACTATGTGTGGCTCTTTGGCAGCATTGTCAATAACAGTAGTACCTTTAGCTAAAACTGCTGATAACATTACATTTATAGTAGCCCCAACAGAAACTATATCCATATAAATTGAAGTGCCTTGTAACTTATTTGCCTTGGCATATATCTTTCCTTTTTCTACGGAAACATTTGCTCCTAAAAGTTCAAAACCTTTTATATGTTGATCAATTGGTCTTGCACCAAGTTTGCATCCGCCAGGCATAC
Organism: uncultured Clostridia bacterium; assembly: GCA_947632475.1. Lineage (GTDB taxonomy): Bacteria > Bacillota > Clostridia > TANB77 > CAG-508 > CAG-269. The sequence continues at coordinate 66,824 of CANRPI010000001.1, forward strand.
CAACTTCAATTTCTCCCATTCTGCCAAGCATTGCACCTATTATATAATAAGAAGCCCTAAATTTGCTTGTTAAATCCATAGGAGCTTTTGTAGTTGTTAGATGTGATGTGTCAATGGTTATACAATTTTTATTATGCCATGTAATTTTTGCTCCTAATTTTTCCAAAATTTCGCAAGAAATTTTAATATCACTTATATTTGGTAAATTTTCAATTGTGCATGTACCATTAATTAAAAGTGTGGCAGGTAAAATTGCTACTGCTGCATTTTTTGCTCCACTAATTTCTACTTCACCTTTTAAACGAGTAGGTCCTGTAACCACTAATTTTTCCAATAAAATTACCCCCAATAGTATATACTTTAATAATAATCTAATTAAAATAGAGTGTATATATCTAACACTCTATTACATTCTAAAATATAACATAAACTTGAAATCTTTGCAACTATTTTTTTGCAGTTATTAAACCATTCTTATTAAAAAATTCGAGTAATTTAAATTTAAAGTGTATTTTTTCATCAGAATTATCAGAAATTAAAGTAAATTCTTCTTCATTTAAACTTTCTTTCAATAATTCTTTTGAATCATCAGGAACAATTCCAGAAGAAATATCTACAAAACATAGAGGAGGAAACATTACGCACCACCAATTTTTTCCTTCAGCATTTCCTATTTCAACTCTTAAAGCATCATAATATCCAGCAGGTAAACTTATATCACCATATTGTTTTGTAGGAAATTCAAAATTACCAATATTAATTTTAACATCATAAGAATAACCTTCATTTTTTATAGTATCTAAAGCAATTTGTTTGAAAGTTTCTTTATTTTCTTCAACCAAAAGTATAGCATCTTGTTTTGTTTTACAATTAATACAAAGTTCATTCATAAATTCAAGTAAATTATCACGAACTTTTAATTTTAAATTTTGATCTTCTGTACTATCACTATTTGCAATAACATGTAATCTAAAGACACTATTTGCGATATCTGAAGAGATATTTTGTGCATAGGAAAAAGCGCAAATAGTTATATAAATAAATAGTAAGAAACTTAAAATAATTACCATTTTTACCTTGGGATTTTTAAATAAATTTATATTTTTTTTCATACGTTACCTCCGAAAAACTTTTTTTCTAAAATATTCTTTTAATTTAATTATTTACAATTTAGAAAAAAATATACTTCAAATGTAAAATAATTGTAATATAAAAAATTTTTTTTAAAAAGTCCAATTAATATACTCTTAGAAATAAAAGGAAAAGAAGCTATAAATCGAATAATGTCGACGAAAATTATTTGAAATATTATTGACATATTTTAAAAACGATGGTAAAATTTCCCAGTAAGAAAAAATAACTAAAGAAATATTTCCGTATTAATAGCTATAAATTTATGCTTATTGGCTAAAATATAATTATTTGAAAGGGCGGATTTTAATGAAAAATAACCAAAACACAGAAGAAAAAACATGTGCATTTTATGCAAGTGACTATCATTTTGAAATGATAAGTTTACCATATATAGAAAAAAATTTAGAAAAAGATAACGAAATAATAGTATTAACAGAAAATAATTTACAAGATACAATAAATACATTACTATCAAAAACAAATTTAAAAGAAGAAAAAAAGCAAAAAATACAAAAAATAAATTGGAAAGTAAATGATGAAGAAAAAATTGAAAAAATAAATAATAACATAAGAAACAACAAAGATACAATTATATTTATAAAAGGAAACAAAAAATATATTAAAAATATGAATAAAAATTTAGAAAAACTAAAAAACGATAAAACAGAAATAAAAATTATAGATTGTTATAATATAGAAGAAATTTCAGAAGAAGTAAAAGATATAGCAAAAGGATACAATAAAATTTTAAAAGTAAGTGGAGAAAAAGAAATGTAACAAAATACTAAAAAGAAATTGTGCCAAAAAGGAATAAACCATGGCACAATTTTTTTTATAGAGTTACAAGTAACAACTATTAATAAAGAAATAAAAAAAATCCAATAAAAAGGTTGATATTTTAAAAAAAATGGTGTATAAATAAAAGACAAGTATTATTTTATAAAATAGAACTAATAGAAGGGAAAGATACATATGGAAGCAAAATTAGAAGAAATAAGAGCAAACCTAAAAAAATACAATCAAGAACACTTATTAAACCATTACAACGATTTAGAAGAAGCAAAACAAAAAAAACTACTAGAAGAAATAGAAGATATAGATTTCGAATTAGTAAACAATCTATATAAAAATACAAAAAAAGAAATAAAAAATGAGAACGATAAAATAACACCAATGGAATATTTAGATAAATATAAATTAAATGAAAAATACAAATATTATGAAAACATTGGAAAAAAATTAATAAAAGAAGGAAAATTAGCAGCAGTAACAATGGCAGGAGGACAAGGAACAAGACTAGGGCATAATGGACCAAAAGGAACATATGACATAGGATTAGACTCACACAAATCATTATTTGAATTACTATGTGATGGACTAAAAGAAGAAGGAAAAAAATATGGAGTAACAATACCATGGTTTATAATGACAAGTAGAGAAAACAATAAAGACACAGAAGAATTTTTTGAAAAACACAAAAACTTTGGTTATCAAAAAGGCAAAAACTTATTCTTCTTCATACAAGGTGAACTACCAATGATAGACACAGAAGGAAAAATATTAATAGGAGAAGATGGTTTAGTAAAAAAAGCAGCAGATGGGCATGGTGGAATCTATGAATCTTTAGTAAAAAGCAAAATGACAGAAAAAATGAGACAATTAGGAGTAGAATGGGTATTCATAGGAGGAGTAGACAACTGTTTAGTAAAAATGGTTGATCCCGTATTAATGGGAATAGCCGTAGACAAAAAAGTAACAGTAGCATGTAAATCAGTAGTAAAAGCAAATCCACATGAAAAAGTAGGAGTATTTTGTAAAAGAAATGGAAGACCAAATGTAATAGAATACACAGAAATTACAACCGAAATGGCAGAAGCAACCGACGAAAATGGAGAATTACTATATGGAGAATCACATATACTATGCAACTTATTTAGTGTAGAAGCAATAGAAAGAATGGGAGCAAATCCACTACCATACCATATAGCATACAAAAAAGCAAAATACATAGATAAAGATGGAAACTTAGTAGTACCAGACTCACCAAATGCTTACAAATTTGAAGCATTCTTATTTGATGCATTTGGAGAAGTAGACGACATGGCGGTATTAAGAGTAAAAAGAGAAGAAGAATTTGCACCGGTAAAAAATGCAGATTCAGTAGGAGTAGATTGTCCTAAAACTGCAAGAGAATTATACAAAAAATTTTATAAACTAGATTAAAAGGTGTGATATATATGAATTACATAGAAGAATACAAAAAATGGTGTGAAAGCCCAGAATTTGATGAAGAAACCAAAAATGAACTATTAGCAATTAAAAATGATGAAAAAGAAATTGAAGATAGATTTTACAAAGAATTAGAATTTGGAACAGCAGGACTAAGAGGAGTAATAGGTGCAGGAACTAACAGAATGAATAAATACACAGTAGGAAAAGCAACTCAAGGTTTAGCAAATTATATATTAGAACAAAAAACGCAAGACAAAGGAGTAGTAATCAGTTATGATTCTAGGAGGATGTCAAAAGAATTTAGTATGCAAACCGCTTTAATATTATGTGCAAATGGAATAAAAGCATATTTATTTGAAAATTTGAGACCAGTTCCAGAATTATCATTTGCAGTAAGAGAATTAAAAGCAACTGCAGGAGTAATGATTACAGCAAGTCATAATCCACCAAAATATAATGGTTATAAAGTATATTGGGATGATGGAGCGCAAATAGTTGCACCTAGGGACAAAGACATTATAGAAAATGTAAGAAATGTAAAAAGCTATAATGAAATAAAAACAATCAGTAAAAATGAAGCAGAAGAAAAAGGTTTATTAAAAATAATAAAAAACGAAATGGATGAAAAATATAAAAATACCTTAAAAGAATGTGTTTTAAATCCAGAAATAATGAAAGAAGAAGGAAAAAAATTAAAAGTAGTATATACACCTTTACATGGAACAGGAAATACAATAGTAGAAAATTTATTAAAAGAATTAGGAATGGAAAATGTATATGTAGTTCCTGAGCAAAAAGAACCAGACGGAAATTTCCCAACTGTAGATTATCCAAATCCAGAAGATAAAAAAGCTTTCAAGCTAGCATTAGAATTAGCAAAAAAAGTAGATGCAGATGTTGTACTTGCAACTGATCCTGATGCAGATAGATTAGGAATTTTAGCAAAAGACACTAAAACAGGTGAATACATGGATTATACAGGAAATATGTCAGCTCTTCTAATTGCAGAATACAGAATATCACAAATGAAAGAAAAGAAAATTTTGCCAAATAATGGAATGTTTATAACAACAATAGTTTCATCAGATTTAGCAAAAGCAATTGCAAAAAATTATAACTTAGAATGTATAGAAGTTTTAACTGGATTTAAGAATATTGGAGCTATAATGAGAAAAGCCGAAGAAAACAAAGACAAAACATATATATTTGGATTTGAAGAAAGCTATGGATGTTTAATTGGAGATTATGCAAGAGATAAAGATGGAATTGCAGCAGTAATGGCACTTTGTGAGGCAGCATGTTATTATAAATCAAAAGGAAAAACACTATGGGATGCAATGCAAGAAATATATGAAAAATATGGTTACTATAAAGAAACGCAAGTATCAATAGTAAGAGAGGGCGCACAAGGTGCAAAAGAAATAGAAGAAATGATGGCAAAAACAAGAGAAAAAGACATTAAAAAAATAGGAGAATATGAAGTATTAACATTTAAAGACATAAAAAAAGACTTTGTCAAAAATATGAAAACAGGTGAAATTTCCACTACGGGGCTTCCTTCATCAAATGTACTTTATTATGAATTAGACAATAATAATTGGTGCTGTGTTAGACCTTCAGGAACAGAACCAAAAATCAAGTTATATATGGGTGTAAAAGGAACATCTAGCAAAGATGCAGAAGAAAAATTAGAAAATTTAAAAAATGCAATGTTAGAAATTGTAGTAAAATAAAATGAGAAAATAATAGGTTATCAGTCATGTAAAATTTGTTTCTAGAATGACTGGTAACCTATTACAGTAATTATTGACAATTATAAAAAACCGTAGTATATTATAAATATATGTGCTTATAGCTCAGCAGGATAGAGCAGTCGCCTCCTAAGCGACCGATGGTGGTTCGAGTCCGCCTAGGCACACCAAAGTAACACTATCCGACTCTGGGTAGCGCTTTTTTAATTTTATGAATAATATCACTAATTTATTGATAAAATAATATTATATATAAATACATTGTATTGACAATATCTTTACAATATGTTAAAATATTATTTGAAAGAGGTGATATTTATGGCACAAACATTAGTTAATTTTAGAATAGATGAAACAACAAAAAAGCAAATGGAACAAATCTGCAATGAGCTTGGAATAACAATGTCTACAGCTTTTAATATATTTGCTAAAAAAATGATTCGTGAAAAAAGAATTCCGTTTGATGTATCTATTGATCCATTTTATTCTGAAAGCAATATGAAAGCTATAGATGAATCAATTAAACAAATAAAAGACGGAAAAGTTGTTTTAAAAACTATGGAAGAATTAGAGGCGATGGAAGATGAATAATAAAAATATATTATTATTCCAATTTTTAAATATATGGGGTTCGGATTTAGAAAGCTTCGGTTCACTTAAAAAGATAGAAAAATTTATATTTTCTGTCTTTTTTTCTATAGAATATATTTAGGAAGAATTAGTAATTCCACTATTACCAAGAGCCAAAGTAGTTAAGGTATCACCTAACTGCGAAAAAAAAGCAGAAAGAATAGCAAGCTCTTCAGCAGACTTATTCTTTGCAATACTACAAGCAAGACCAGAAATAAAAATAGAAAATTCACAATAATTCAAAATAATCACCTAAAAAATAATATGCACAAAATTAATCAGTGTTTACAAAAAAAGCAAAATGTAGTAAAATAAACAAAAAAAGCAACAGAAAGGAAAAACATGGAAGAAAAATACATGCAAATTGCTTTAAAAGAAGCGCAAAAAGCATATGAAAAATTAGAAGTACCAGTAGGAGCAGTAATAGTAAAAAATGGTGAAATAATAGCAAAAGCACACAATCAAAAAGAAACAAAATGTGACACTACAAAACATGCAGAAATCTTAGCGATTCAAAAAGCAAGCAAGAAACTAAAAAGTTGGAGATTGATAGACTGTGAAATGTATATAACATTAGAACCATGTTCAATGTGTGCAGGAGCGATAATAAATTCAAGAATAAAAAAAATATATATAGGAACATTAGACAAAAAAACAGGAGCATGTGGTTCAGTACTAAATTTATTAGAAGATTATAAATTTAATCACAAAGTGGAAATTCAAACAGGAATAATGCAAAAAGAATGTGAAAACATTTTAAAAGAATTTTTTAAAAAATTAAGAAAAATGAGGAAAGAAGAAAATGATAGAAAAAATTAAAATGATTACAAGTAAAAAAGCCTTTCACATAGCTATGGTAATAACAATAATAGCAATAATAATATTTATAGTAGGAATAATAATGTTAAAGTATTATGTAGAAGGCGAAAAAAATATGCCATTCGAATTAAATAAAATTACAATAATAAGTTCTCAAGAAGGAATAGACCAAGAAAACACAATACCTGAGACCAATCAAGAAGGACAAGAAATAGTGGAAAATCAAAATACAAAATGGGCATTAAATATTAACCAAAATAATGACATATATTTAAGCATAAAGCAAAATGAAAATTATGGAAAAACAGAAATAATAAAATCAATAAATATAGAAAATATAAATATAGAATCAAATCAATTAGAAAAAATAAAATTATATAAACCAGATGCAGAAGCGGAAAATCAAATATTTATAAATAAAGAAGAAAATGAAATACAAAAAATTGAATACATAGGAGATTTAGAAACAAATATAAAAAATTTAAAAATATCAAACCAAGGAGGACTTATAGTTTTTAGATGTGCATTAAATAATATTGCAAAATATATGTCAGATGAAGAACAAATAGAATATAATCAATTATTAAAAAAAGCAGGAATAGATAATAATCAATTAAAAACAAAAATAAAATTTGATTTAGTAATCAATTTAGAAGGTGGAACACTATATAAAACTACAATAGAATTAGAACTTCCAATAGGAAATGTAGTAGAAGAAGGAACAACTTCACAAGAAATAACAAAAACAAAAGATTATATATTTAAAAGAATGTGAAAAAATACTTGATAAATTATAAAAAACGTTATATAATACAAAAGGTGTGAAACTTATAAATCTTTGTATGGAGAGTAAACCAATAAAGACCTACGAACTTTGTCAGGTCCGGAAGGAAGCAGCAATAAGTAGAAATCTTTATGTGGAATTACTTTCCATAGAAAGATTTACAAGAATCACACATTTTTAAAATATAGAGGATGTGAAAAAATGGGGTACACAGCACTTTATAGAAAATTTAGGCCTTTAACATTTTCAGAAATGGTAGGGCAAGAACATATAACAAAAACATTAAAAAATCAAATAATAGCAGGAAGAGTAGGACATGCATACTTATTTAATGGAGGAAGAGGAACAGGAAAAACGTCAAGTGCAAAGATACTTGCAAGAGCAATAAACTGTCTAAATCCGAAAGATGGAGAGCCATGCAATGAGTGTGAAATATGCAAAGGAGCACTAAATGGTTCACTAACAGATATAGTAGAAATGGATGCAGCATCTAATAATAGTGTAGAAGACATAAGGTCAATAAGAGAAGAAGTGAATTTTTTACCAACAAAAGCAAAATACAGAGTATATATAATTGATGAGGTACATATGCTATCAACAGGAGCATTTAATGCGCTTTTAAAAACGCTTGAAGAGCCACCTGAGCATGTAAAATTCATATTAGCAACAACAGAACCACAAAAATTACCAGCAACCATACTTTCAAGATGTCAAAGATTCGACTTTAAAAGAATATCAAATGAAGACATAATAAAGCGCTTAGAAATAGTATGTAAAGAAAGTTCAATAGAAGCAACAAACCAAGCATTAAAGCTAATAGCAATACTTTCAGAAGGGGCAATGAGAGATGCATTATCAATTTTAGAAAGATGCATACAAGATGGAGAAAACAACATCGATGAAGACAAAATAAAAGAACTAGTAGGAATACCAAAAACAGAATTTGTAAATAAAATAACAAATTCAATAATAGAATATGATGTAGATAAAGCCTTAGAAGGAATAGATGAAGTACTAGAACAAGGAAAAGACATAACAAACTTATTATGGGAAATAATAAAATACATAAAAGATATATTAGTATATAAAGCAACTCAAAAATTAGACATATATAATAAAGACGAACTTGAGAAAATAAAAGAAATTTCACAAAAAATAGAAAAAAACAGATTAATAAATTTAATATATCAATTATCAGAGTTAGAAAATGAAATAAAATGGTCAACACAAAAAATAATAATATTTCAAGCTGGGATAATAAAACTATGTAACAAAAACGAAGCCACAGATATAGAAGAAAGGCTAGAAAAAATAGAAAAATATATAAAATCTGGAAAATTGCAATTTCAAGTAGAAACACCAAAAAATATTACTCAGGAAAGTAGAACAGTAAACCAATTTATACCGACAAATAATCAAAACATACAAGAACAGCCAAAAACAAATAAAGCATTAAATAAAAACAAAACAAATACAACCAAAACATATTCAAACAAAACAGAAGAATTTTGGCCAGAAATAGTAAATGATTTAAAACAAAATGGAAAAATAGTGTTATATACAAACCTAATAAATACAAAAGCAGTAGAAATAAATGATATGACAATAGGAATTGAATTTCCAAACGGAATGTCACCATTTGGAAAAACAGTTTTAGAAAAACAGGAAAATATAAAAGAAATATCAGATTTAGTATCAATAGCATGTGGAAAACCAATGCAAATAAAATACATAACACAAAATCCACAAGTAAAACAAACTAAAGAAGACGAACTTCACAAATTTGCAAATGAATCTGATATACCATTTAATATAATTTAAAAAAAGATATTAATTTAATTAATATAAAAATATAAGAGGAGGAATAAAAATGGCTAAAAGAGGAGGATTCCCAGGAGGAATGGGAGGATTTGGCGGAATGAACATAGGAAATTTAATGAAAGAAGCAAAAAAAATGCAAGCAGACATGGAAAAATCACAAGCAGAATTAGCAGAAAAAGAATTTGATGCATCTGCAGGTGGAGGAGCTGTTACAGTAAAAGTATCAGGTGAAAAACATATAAAAGAAATAAAAATAAAGCCAGATGTAGTAGATCCAGAAGATGTAGAAATGTTAGAAGATTTAATTTTAACATGTGTAAATGAAGCATTAAAAAAGGTAGACTCAGCACAAGCAGAGCAATTAGGAAAATTCAATTTACCAGGCGGATTAGGATTTTAAAAACGGGGGAAACACAAATGTCAATATATTCACCATCAATTGAAAAATTAATAGAAAGCTTTGAAAAATTGCCAAGTATAGGTCATAAAACAGCAGCAAGACTTGCATTTTATATGTTAGACTGTTCAGAAGAAGAAACAAATGAATTTGTTTCTTCTATATTAAATGCAAAAAAGAACCTAAAATATTGCAGCAAATGTTATAATATATCAGACACAGACCCTTGTTTTATTTGTGCAAACCCCAAAAGGGACGAAACGCAAATATGCGTAGTAGAAGATGTTCGTGACATAATAGCTATGGAAAAAACACATGAATTTAAAGGAGTTTATCATGTTTTACATGGGTCAATATCTCCAATGAATGGAGTAGGACCAGATGATATAAAAATAAAAGAGCTTTTATCAAGACTAATGCAAGGAGAAGTAAAAGAAGTAATTTTAGCTACAAATCCTAGAGTAGAAGGAGAAGCAACAGCTATGTATTTATCCAAATTAATAAAACCACTAGGAGTAAAAGTTACAAGAATTGCACATGGAATTCCAGTAGGTGGCGATTTAGAATATACAGATGAAATTACACTTACTAAAGCATTAGAAGGAAGAAGAGAAATATAAAAATAAAATTGCCCAAATTAAAATATTTTGGGCAAATTTTTAACTTTAAAAAGGAAAACTTATTAATTGCTATATAATAAAATTTTTTAATTTTCCAGTAATATTTTGCAAATATTTTCAGTAGAATGAGGTTTAGCTAAAATTGAAGTATTAATTTTCATTAAATTTAATTTTTCAGAGTCATTAATCAAATTTTTTATTACCAAATCACTGTCATCAGACTTTTTAATCCAAACAGCAATTCCTTTATTCTCTAAAAATTCAGCATTTTCTTCTTCTTGACCAGGGATAGGATTGATAATTACCATAGGAAGATTTGAAGCTAAGCTTTCAGAAGTAGTCAATCCACCAGGTTTAGTAACAACTAAATCAGAAATAGCCATCAGTTCTGGCACCTGATTAGTATATCCTAAAATTTTAACAGAATCAGACTTGTTATACTTATTAACAATTTCATTAAAAGCATTTTTCATCTTCTCATTTTTTCCAGCAATAGCAACAATTTGAATATTACAATCTAATTTAACAAAACTTTCAAAAATAGAAACAGTCCTATTTTTTCCTAATCCAAACTCGCCACCACCAAAAAAAAGAACAGTTTTCTTATTATTACTTAAATTATAAAAATTTATAATTTCATTTTTATTATAATTAAGTAAAAAACGGTTAGAAATAGGAATACCGGTAACAAAAATTTTATCTTTTAAAATATTTTTACTAATTAAATACTGTTTCATTTTTTCATGAGCTACAAAATAATAATCGGTAAAATCGCTACCTACAAGCCATTGATCATGTGGCGCAAAATCAGTCATAACAGTTGCAATTTTAGAAGATATTTTTCCTTTTCGTTTTAAATATCCACACATTTGACTTCCAAAAGGATGAGTAGAAATAATTAAATCAGCATTTTTTTCACGCAAAAGTTTTAATAATTTAATTGCTAAAATTTTATTAGACCTTGAAGTAATGTGAGCAAGTGGACCTTTTTGAGAATCAGAATAAATTCTTCCCCAAGCCCATGGAATTTTTTTTGCCATTTCCCTATAAGCAACTGAAGTGACTTTTTCAATAGCTTTATTTACATATTTCATACAATCTATTAATTCAATATCCACATTTTTATAATTACTACAAATATAATCGTTAATTGATTTAGCAGCATTTATATGTCCTCCACCATATGAAGCATAAAAAATTAAAATTTTCATATAATAAAATCCTCATATAATATATATAAAATCTTAAAATAAATTTTACAACATATTCTTTCTTTTATATTTTTAATTAAGAAATATTTTATCATATAAGAAAAAAAAATTCAAAAAAATGGAATAAAATTTGAAAAAAAATACAAAATAATAAAAAAATAATATTATTATTTATTAATTAAATATATAAAAAAATTAATAAAAATAAAAAATAAAAAGGTGATATTTTGAAAAAATTAATAACAATTATAATTTTAATAATAACAATAATGTTAATTATATTATTATCAAACATATTCAAAAAACAAAACTCAAGTTTAGCGGCAAACTCAAGTACATCAGACGTTCAATTAATGGCAAGAGCAATAAATGGAGAAGCAAGAGGTGAGCCATACGAAGGGCAAGTAGCAGTAGGAGCAGTAATATTAAATAGGGTATCAAGTTCACAATTTCCAAACACAATATCAGGGGTAATATATCAGTCAGGAGCATTTACAGCAGTAGCAGATGGACAAATAAATAAACCTATAGAAGAAGGATCATCTGTTTATAAAGCGGCACAAGATGCAATAAATGGATGGGATCCGACTGGAGGTTGTATATATTACTTTAATCCTAACACTGCTACAAATGCTTGGATATGGTCTAGACCACATGTAAAAACAATAGGAAAGCATAGGTTTTGCAAATAAGATATTATGGTTGTTTCATAGAGAAGTTTCTCTTTTATACAAATGCGTCAAGAGAAGCGTCTTTGTGGCATAGAAAGGAAGATTATGATGAAAAAAAATAATAAAAAAATATTAATAACAATAACAATTATAATTTTAATAGCAATAATTGCTATACTTGGAGTAACTTTATATAATAAGCAAAAAGAATATAGACAAACATCAGAAAATAATTATAATATGGCATTTTATGAACTAGTAGATTATATACAAAATGTAGAAACATATCTTGCAAAATCATTAATTTCAACCACTCCAGAGCATGGAGCAGAGACTTTAACGAATTTATGGAGAGAAGCTAATTTAGCGCAAAGTTATTTGTGTATGCTTCCAATTGAAAGTCAAGAACTTGAAAATACGGAAAAATTTTTAAACCAAGTAAGTGATTATAGTTATTCATTATCAAGAAAAAATATTTATAATGAAAGTTTAACACAAGAAGATTTTAAAAATTTAAAAGATTTGCACAATTATAGTATTGATTTAGAAAATACATTAAATCAATTATCAGAAGATTTAAATAATGGAAGATTTCAATGGGGAGAATTAACAAATAAAGGCACAGTAGCCTTTGCACAGCAAGTAGATAATATATCTAAAGAAAGTTTTAGCAATTTAGAAGAAAATTTTCATGAATATTCTGGGTTAATATATGATGGAGCTTTTTCAGAACATTTAACAAACAGCGAGCCAAAAGGTTTAACAGGAGATGACATAGAAGAAGATGTGGCAAGACAAAAAGCAGAAGAGTTTATAGGGAAAGATAATATTAAAGAAATAAAAAATTTAGGATATTCAGAAAATGCCACAATTCCCGTATATGATTTTTCAATACAAAATAAAGATGATGAAACAATAAATATATCTATATCTAAAAAGGGTGGACATGTTGTTTATATGAATTTTAACAGAGATGTAAGTACTCAAATAATTTCAAATGATGAAGCAGACAAAAAAGCAATAGAATTTTTAAATAGCAAAGGGTTTCCTAATATGCAAAAAACATATTATTTAAATCAAGAAGGAGTATTAACAATAAATTATGCATATTCAAATAATGGAGTAATAACATATCCAGATTTAATAAAAGTAAAAGTAGCGCTAGATGATGGAGAAATACTTGGAATAGAAACCACAGGATATTTAAATAATCATACCCAAAGAGATATATCAGGAATTCAAATTACACAAGAAGAAGCTAAAAAAACATTAAACAAAGATTTACAAATTGAAAGCGAAGGACTAGCAATTATACCAACTGAATGGAAAACAGAATTACTTTGCTATGAATTTAAAGGAAAAATTGAAGATACAGAATTTTTAGTTTATATAAATGCACAAAGTGGTAGAGAAGAAGACATATTGGTAATAAAAAATACACCTAATGGCACATTAACGATGTAAAATAATATTTAAAACAAATTAAAATCCTCCTAAAAATTAAAGGAGGATTAAATTAATATTAATGTCTTTTATATGTATCTTTAGAAAGTAATTGTCTACTTATAACTTTACCATCTCTTTTTAAAATCTTGTAAGCTTCTGAATAAATTGCAGTTGAAGTAGTTCCAGTTTGATAAGAAGAAATTTCTACCTGATAGTCATCAGCTTGTTTTAAACCAAAAATTTGGAAATTAGCAATTCCTCCAGAAACAGAACAAACTAATTTTATTGGATAATTTCTATTATTTTTAAATTTAAAATCAAGTGAGCCATAAACAACTGTAGCATCTCTACTTGCTGTAACATATGAAGGTATAAATTGATGGTTACTACGTTCTACAATTTCTAAATTAGCGTAAACTACTGCATTATATAAAGTAGAAGTAATTTGACAAATTCCACCACCTAAGCCATCTACAACCTGACCACTAACATATATTGGAGCTTCTTTATATCCAGCAGCAATAGTTCTTTCTCCAACAACTTTGTTATAAGAAAAAGTCTCGCCAGGCATTATAACAGTTCCATTTATTTTATTTGCAGCTAACCTTAAATTAGTAGTTCTATTGTAGTTACTAGTAGCATATTTAGTAGAAAATGTAGAAAGCAAATCAGGAAATGCTTCAGTACCAATCATATTAGTTGTAATGCTAGGATATAATACTTTAAGAGGAATTGTATAATCAGTTTGATTTTTATCAGAAACTAAATTTTTAGCCTCTTCTAAAGAAATGTTAAAATCCAAACCATTTTCATGTGGATATACAGAAAATGGATTTTGTGTATAATATGCATTAACTGGTGCTTTATATATTTCATTATGAATTTTTTCAATATCAATTTCTTCAGGTGAAGAAGCTTTTACAACAATATCAACTGGTGTAGAAAAATCTAAAGAACTTATTTTGTTTCGAATTGCGTCAATAGTTGCTTCAACATCAACTACAAAACCATCTTTACCAGCAGTAACAATAAGATTATTTCCTTCAATATAGTAACTACTTTGTTTAACTGCATCAGGTAATTGAGAGGAAATTTCATTCAAACTTTTTTGTAATTGTTTCTCATCTAAATTAACAAAAGGTTCAATATTAATATTATTAAACATAGTATTTAGTACATAAAAATCATTATTCAAAAAGTTTCCTTGTCTACCAAATTCAAAAGCTTTTTTTGCAGCAGATTTTGTATCAAATTTAGCTTCGATTTGAGAAGTAGAAACAGTAGTTTCAAAATCTCCATGAGTTAATTTAATTTCTTCGGGAATAAGATTAGAAAAATAATTATCTAACTTATATTTAGCATCAGAAACACTTAAATTAGATACATTAACACCTTTAATATATACTCCCAAAATTATCTTGCTATTATACATATTATAAATAGAAAAAATTGAAAAAGTAAAAAAAACAATTATAACAAATATAATAACAAGCATTGAAAATATTGAAAAACAGCTTTTTTTACTAGAGTTATTGTTAGAATAATCATTATATTTATGTATATTTTCATCAAGATTTTCACTATTATTTTGATTAGTATTATTTCCAATTTCATCTGTATTACTTAAATTAGAAACGTTATTATTTTCTTTAGTTTCAGAACTATTTTCATTTTTAAGATTTTCTTCATTTGGTAAACTTTCTATTGTTTCTTTAACATTCATTGAAAACTCCTTTATGTAAAATAAATTTTCATAATTAATTATATCACAATTTGTAAAAAAAATGATAAAAACATAAAAAAATGTCAAAATAAAATAAAAAAAATCGTAAATAATATAATTATAAAACTTAAAAATTTAGGTTTTATATATTATATAAATATAAAATCAATTTCATAATCAATCTAAAAAAAAATTAAAATAATTTTATCAATTATATTATTTGAAAATATGAAGATTGAAAAAGAAATTGAAAAAATTAGGAGGATGTTATGTCTAGAAATAGTAAATTAATATCTGAAAATTTAAGAGAGGAAATAGCTAAAGAATTAGGTGTATATGAACAAGTAAAAAAAGATGGAGGAAGTTGGGAAAACGTTTCATCTAAAGATTGCGGAAATATAGTATCAAAAGCTATAGAAATAGCAAATAGGTCAGTAGAAAACAAATAGCTATGGAAATCAAAAGGCGAGGCTAGATATTAGTTGCTAGTCAGTCTAAAAAATGATATTCCTAAATATAATTAATTTATTTCAAATTAATTATATTTAGGAATTTTTAACATATTCTTATTTTTACTTTTTAAACAATAGTTGCAAAAAACAATAAATAAGCATATAATCTATAAAAATAATATGTAGGAGGAAAAAAATTGAAAAATATAACAGTAAAAAACATATTAGAAGTAACAAATGGCAAATTAATAAATGGTAAATTAGATGAAAAATGTATAAACTTTTTAAATGATTCAAGGAAAGTAAAAAAAGGAGATACATATATAGCATTAAAAGGAGAAAAATTTGATGGTAACAAATTTTGGAGAGAAGCTATTGAAAAAGGGGCAAACTGTGTAATAATTGAAAGAGAAGAAATATCAAAAGAAGAAAAAGAAAAATATAAAGAAAAAGCAATAATAGAAGTTGAAGACACACTAGAAGCATTATATAAAATTGCAACCTACAAAAGAAATTTATACAATATACCAGTAATAGCAATAACAGGAAGTGTAGGAAAAACAAGTACAAAAGACATAGTAGCAAGTGTAGTATCTAAACAATATAAAACTTTAAAAACAGAAGGAAATCAAAACAACAATATAGGTCTTCCATTTACAATATTAAGACTAAAAGATGAAGAAGCCATGGTACTAGAAATGGGAATGAACCATTTTAAAGAAATAAGTTTATTAACATCTATAGCAAAGCCAAATATATGTATAATAACAAATATAGGAACATCACATATAGGAAATTTAGGTTCAAGAGAAAACATTTTAAAAGCAAAATTAGAAATATTAGAAGGATGTAAAAATCCAACTGTAATAATAAATAATGATAATGACTTATTACATAAATGGTATGAAGAAAATAAACAAAAAATAAATATAAAAACATATGCAATAAAAGAAAAAAGTGAATTAAATGCAAAAAATGTAAAATTAAACGAACAAAACAGTGAATTTACATGTGAAATAAACAAAAAAGAAATAAAAATAAAAGTACCTATAGGAGGAGAGCACTTTATTTTAAACAGCTTATGTGCAATAGCAGTAGGAAAAGAATTAAATATTCCAGAAGAAAAAATAAAAAATGGAATAGAAAGTTTTGAATTAACAAAAAAAAGAATGGACATAATAGAGTTAAAAAATAAAATAAAAATAATAAATGACAGTTATAATGCAAGTTATGAATCCATGAAAGCAAGTTTAAAATATATGCATGATTTAAAACAAAATAGAAAAATAGCAGTATTAGGAGATATGTTTGAACTAGGAGAATTTTCTAAAGAACTACATGAAAAAGTAGGAAGTGAAGTTGTAAAAAATAAAATAGATATATTAATTGCAAGTGGAGAAAACTCAAAATACATAGTAAATCAAGCAAAAAAGGAAGGACTAAAAGAGGAAAATATATATTACATAGAAAATAAAGAAAAAATAATAGAAAAAATAGAAGAAATTGCAAAACCAGGAGATGTTATTTTATTTAAAGCATCAAATGGAATGAAATACTTTGAATTAGTAGAACAGATAAAACAAAAATTAAATTCAAAATGAAAATTAATAAAGGAGGAATGCTCAATAGTGAAAAAATTAGCAATAATTTTTGGTGGCATGTCAACTGAAAACAAAGTATCAGAGCTATCAGCAAAATCAATATTAAAAAATTTAGACAAAGAAAAATATGAAATATATCCCATATATATAGATGAAAAAGGAGAATGGTATAAATATATAAATGAAAAAAAATTAGAAAAAATAGAAAATATAATAAAAACTATAAAAAAAATGGATGTAGTATTTCCAGTATTACACGGTTTATATGGAGAAGACGGAAGTATACAAGGAATGTTAGAATTATTTAAAATTCCATATGTCGGTTGTAAAATATTATCATCAAGTATTTCAATGGACAAAGCCTATACTAAAATAATATTTGAAAAAGCAGGTTTACGACAAACAAAATATGAATATATAAAAAAATATCAAGAAAAATACATATATGTAGACAAACAATTTAATGAAAAAATATTAACACTAGAAGAAATAACAAAAAAAATAGAAAAAAATTTAAAATATCCAATGTTTATAAAACCATCAAACTCAGGTTCAAGTGTAGGAATAAATAAAGCAAAAAATATAGAACAATTAAAAAAATACATACAAGAAGCGGCAAAATTTGATAGAAAAATATTAATAGAAGAAGAAATAAAAGGAAAAGAAGTAGAATGTGCAGTTTTAGGAAATGAAAACGTAATAGCATCAGTAGTAGGACAAATAAAATCAGCAGAAGAATTTTATAGTTACAATGCAAAATATAAAAACCAAGAATCAAAAACAGAAATACCAGCAAAAATTCCAGAAGAAATATCCAAAGAAATACAAAAACAAGCAATAAAGGCATTTAAAGCAGTAGATGGAAAAGGACTTTCTAGAGTAGACTTTTTTGTAGAAGAAAAAACAAATAATATATTCATTAATGAAATTAACACAATGCCTGGATTTACAGACATAAGTATGTATCCAAAACTTTGTGAAGCAAGCAATATAAGTTATAAGACATTATTAAATAAAATAATAGAATTGTCACAATATAAAGCAGACATAAATGATACCTAATTTTATTATTTTACCTAAGAATAAAAATAAATTTTCTTTTAGGCTAACAAGTAATAAAACATTTTAAAATGTGAAAAAAATCTATAAAAAGTATAGATTTTTTTTTGTATTTATAATATAATAAAAACACCTAATTTTTGGGAGGATGTTAAAAATGGTTTTTAAAAATTACTATAAAATACTTGATTTAGAAACAAGTAGAGTATCAATAGAACAAATAAAAAATGCATATAGAATTGCTGCAAAAAAATATCATCCAGATGTAAATATAGGAGATGAACTATCAGAAGAAAAAATAAAAGACATAAATGAGGCATATAGAGTACTATCAGTACCATCTTCAAAAAGAAAATATGATAGAGTTTGGAATTCTAAATTTGGAAAAGCAAAAAAAGCATTTATAGGAGAAGACAGAAATAATGCAATAAAAAACATATTTTTAGGAAATACAGAAAAAGAAAATACAAATGATGAAAAAGTAAGAGACTTAAAACCAATAAAAGGAGAAAGTATAGAAACCTCCATAAATGCAACCATACATGAAGCTTTTTTTGGATTAGACAAAAAAATACAATTACGCTCAGTAGATGGAAAAAATAAAAACTTTATAATAACAATACCAAAAGGAATAAAAAATGGAGAAAAATTAAGATTAATAGGGCAAGGAAAAGAAGGAAAAAAACGGAGGAAAAAACGGAGACTTATTTATCAAAATAAATATTGAAGACGAAAAAAATTTCAAATTAGAAGGTACAAATATTTATACACAGCTTTTATTAACTCCTTGGGAAGCGGCATTAGGAACAAGAGCCAATGTAGAATCAGTAGATGACACAACAAAAGTATACATACCTCAAGGAATACAAAGTGGAGAAAAAATAAGAATTCCAGGAAAAGGTTATCAAAATTCAGATGGAACAAGAGGAGACTTAATAGCAGAAGTAAAAATAGTAGTTCAAAAGCAGTTAACAAAACAAGAAGAAGAAATATACAAAAAATTAAATGAAATATCAAAATTTAACCCAAGAAATGAAAAAACATAATAAGTTAAAACTATTTATACAATATATAAAAAATATCAAACATTAGAAAAAATGGCTTAAAACAAAAGAATTTACATAAATTATATTGACAAAAACCTATAAATTAGTTATAATTAATAATAGTGATTAACAAAAGAAATAAGCTATGGGTTAAACATAGAAACGGGGTGTAAAAAAATGCTAGAAACATGGGAAGGAAAACATTTTAGCATAACAGATCCAAAAGGAGTAAGCACAGTAATATATCAAATAAACAAAACAGCAAAAGAAGACTTAGAAAATGCTCCTAAATATACACTTGAAAGACTAGGATACACAGAAGAATTAAGGGGTGAAATGCGCAGAAAAACATTTTATGTAGATTTTCCTTCAAATGACAAAGACCAACTAATAATACTATCTTTTGGAAAAGAAAAAGTAATAGTAAACACAGCAATATTAGAAGGAAACAAAGTATCAATTAGCAAAAAACCAATGCCACTAAAATTTGAAAACTTATATTCAGAACAAGAACATGAAATAAAAGATTTTAAATACACACCAAACTTAAAAAGACCAATTTGTATAATTGATCCAGAAACAACAGAAGAAATAAAGCCAACCCTTTATTTTGATGAAAATACAAATGAAGTAAGAGGAAAATGTAAATTAAAACCATATAAATCATATTTTGCCTTTGAAATCAGAGACAAAAAATAGGATAGGGAGGAAAACAAAAATGAGTAAAACAGCAGAATTGGAAAATGGAATAGTAATATGTTTTGGAACAGTAGCCGAAACAGCAAGAGAACTAAAACCAGGTGAAAAACCAGGAAAGGTTACTCAAGTAACAAGTGAGCCTAAAGGAAAAGAAGCAGAAGTTCCAAATGAATTAGCAGAAGGACAAAAAATAGAAATAACGGTTGAAACACACATAGTTGTAAAAGGAGAAGATGGAAAAGTATATAGTGAAGTTGCAGGAGGAACAAGCCCAAAAATCAAAAACGTTACAATAAACGGAAAAGAATATGTGTTAAGAGACACAGAAAAAACCGTACAAGAAGCAGAAAAACTTATAAAAGCTAAGAAAATAAAAACATCAGGAAGAGGAGAAGAAAGATAAAAACTACAAAAGAGTAGGTGAAAATTATGAATTACAAAATAGAAGGAGCAATAAGAAGAAACAGAAAAAATTTCATAATATTTGGAATACTATGGTTATTTATAGCCATAGTATTTGTTGCGTCATTCAGTTACAGCAAGCATATAGCATCATTAAGTGGGACATTTGAATTACAAAAATTTATAGAAACATTTAGTTCAAGCATAATGTCACCATTAAAAACATTCACAAAAGTATTTACAAGTGGAGCTGCAGGAGACTACTTTAGCACATTAATAGTAGCAACAATAATATATTCAGTATTCTTTTTTATAGGATTTGTAAGAACAGCTCCAAAAAATGAATATTCAGACATAGAACATGGTTCAAGTGACTGGAGTCAAAGAGGAGAACAATATAGAATATTAAGCAAGAACAAAGGAATAATACTAGCTGAAGACAACTATTTACCAGTAGACAAAAGAGGAAACGTCAATGTATTAGTAGTAGGACGGATCAGGTTCTGGTAAATCAGCATCATACTCAATACCAAATGCATACCAATGCTTAGGTTCATATGTATTTACAGACCCAAAAGGAGAACTATATGATAGAACAGCAGGATATTTAAAAAAACAAGGATATGACATAAAAGTATTAAACTTAGTAAGACCGCAATATAGTGATGGTTATAATCCATTAATGCATATATCATCAGAACTAGATGTAGACGTAATAGCAAACACAATAGTAAAAGGACAAAAATCAGATAGTAGTGGGTCAGACCCATTTTGGGATGACTCAGCAGAAATGTTATTAAAAGCACTTATATATTACTTAATAGCAACAAGACCAGAAGAAGAACAAAACCTAACAAGTTGTGCCGAACTAGTAAGAGCAGCAAACAACAAAGGAGGAAGCAACTTATTAACAGAACTAATAAGCAGGTTACCATATGACCATCCAGCAAGAATGTATTATAAATCAATAGAAATAGCACCAGAAAAAACATATAACTCAATATTAAGTACACTACAATCAAAATTAGGAAAATTCGACTCAAAAGACATAGCAGAGTTAACATCAACAGACACAATAGACTTTGAAGAAATAGGAAACAAAAAAACAGCAGTATATGTAATATCATCAGACACTCACACAGCATATGACTTCTTATTAACAATATTCTTCTCACAAATGATTCAACAATTATATGACTTTGCAGATAAAAATGGAGGAAGACTAAAAATACCAACATATTTCATATTAGATGAGTTTGCAAACATAGGAAAAATACCTGACTTTGACAAAAAAATATCAACCTCAAGAAGTAGAGGAATATCATTTAGTGTTATACTACAAAACGTAGACCAATTAGAAGCAGTATATGAAAAATCATATGAAACAATCATGGGTAACTGTGACACACACGTATTTTTAGGAAGCAATTCATATAAAACAGTAGAATATTTTTCAAAAGCATTAGGAGAAAAAACAATAGAAAGAGACAGTATATCAGTAAATAAAGACAAGCAAAACATGAGAACAGGAAAATCCGTATCAGACCAAGTAATGGCAAGAGCATTAATGACACCAGATGAATTAAGAAGATTAGATAATGACATATGTATAATATTTGAAAAAGGAATAAAACCAGTAAAAGCAAACAAATTCTATTACTTTAAACATCCAATGGCAAAAAAATTAGCAGAATATGAAATAAGCCATAATGACATAGGAGAAATAGAAAGAGGAAAATGGAGAAAATACAATCCATATAATCCATATGTCGAAGAGGACGAAAAAAATGAAATAGAAGACCTAAAAATAAGCTCATTAGATGACCTATTTGAAGAAGAAGTAAATGAACCAAAACAAGAAAATCAGAAAGAAAATGAAAACAGCAATCAAATAAATAATGAAAATACAATAAAAAATACAATAGAAAATAAAACAACAAAAATAGAAAAATTAGACTTAAATAGTTTTGAAGAAGAAGCGCCAATACTACCACAAGTAAATGAAAATGAAGAAGACATGTATGATTTACAAAAAGAATTAGAAGCAAAATTTGACGAATTATTTGGTCCAATAGATGAGGATAATTAAATAAAAAATAAAATCGTAATTTTTGTATTTTGTGTTAAAAATCATAAAAAATAAGTGATTAAATAACACTCAAAAATTACGATTTTAAATATTACAAAAAATATATTTCCAATATTAAATTTTTGTAATATAATAATACATAAAAAAAGGAGGCAAAATAAATGAAATTTATACATATAGCAGACATGCATTTTGACAGTCCATTTATAAAACTATCAGACAAAGACACATTAGGAGATTTAAGAAGACTAGAACAAAGAAAAATATTTAAAAAAGTAATACAATATATAAAAGAAAATGAAATAAAATATTTATTTATATCAGGAGACCTATATGAGCAAAAATATGTAAAACTATCAACAATAGAATTCATAAACAATTTATTCAAAGAAATACCAGAAACACAAATATTCATATCTCCAGGAAATCATGATCCAATAATAAAAAAATCATATTATAATAAATACAACTGGAATGAAAACGTAAAAATATTCAAATCAAAAATAGAAAAAATAGAAACACCAGAAGCAAATATATATGGATTCGGATTTGATGACTTTTATTGCACAGACTGTGGAATAGAAAATTTAGAAATAGATGAAAAAGAAAAAATAAATATATTAGTAATGCATGCAACTATAGATGGAGCCTCAATAGAAGAAAAACAATACAATTCAATATCAAAAAAAATATTAAAAAATAAAAAATTCGATTATATAGCATTAGGACATATACACAAATTAGATTATAATAACGAAGAAAATCAAAACATAGTATATCCAGGTTCAACAGCATCACTTGGGTTTGACGAAATAGGAGAACATGGAATGATAGTAGGAGAAATAACAAAACAAACATTAAAATTAGAATTTATAAAATTAGATGATGAAGAATTTAAAGAAATAGAAATAAATATTAGTGAAATAAATTCAAAAGAAGAATTAATAGAAAAAATAAATGAACTAAAAATAAAAGAAAATGAATACATAAAAATAATATTAAAAGGAAACAGAAAATTCGAAATAAATATATATGAAATATTAAAATATATTCAAAATAATAGAATAATAAAAATAAAAGACAATACAAAAATAGCATATAATTTAGAAGAACTATCAAATAATCAGACATTAAAAGGGCTATTTGCAGAAGAAATGTTAGAAAAATTAAAAAAAGAAAATATATCAGATGAAGAAAAACAAATAATAGAAAAAGCAATAGAAATAGGATTTGAAGCACTAGAATAATAAAATATTAAATTAATTAATAAAAAAAGAGGTGAAAAAACATGAAAATAAATAAAATAAAAATAAATTCATATGGAAAATTAAAAGAAAAAGAATTAGAATTAAAAGACAATATAAATATAATATATGGAGAAAATGAAGCAGGAAAATCTACATTATTAAAATTCATAATAAACTCATTATATGGAATATCAAAAAATAAAAAAGGAAAAGAATACTCAGATTACGAAAAATACTTGCCTTGGGAAAGAGAAGAATTTTCAGGGAAATTAGAATATGAATTAGACAATAAAGAAAAATTTGAAGTATATAGAGATTTTAAGAAAAAAAATCCAAAAATATTTAATGAGAAAAAAGAAGAAATAACAAAGCAATTTAATGTAGACAAAAATAAAGGAAGCGAATTTTTTTATGAGCAAACAAAAGTAGATGAAGCACTATTTTTATCTAGTGTAGTAGTAAATCAACAAGAAGTAACATTACAAACACAAGAACAAAGTATATTAATACAAAAAATAGCAAACTTAGTAGGAACAGGAGATGACAATGTATCATTCAAAAGAGCGATAGACAGAATAAATAGAAGGCAATTAGAAGAAATAGGAACCGAAAGGTCTAGGGAAAAGCCAATTAATTTAATAAGCAGAGAAACAGAAAACCTAATTAACGAAAGACAAGAACTAGAAAAATATGAAGACATAAAATATGAAATAGAAGAAAATAAAAATGAATTACAAAGTGAAATAAAAAGATTAGAAAAAGAATTTTTAATATTAAATGAAATAAAAAAAATAAATGAAAATGAAAAAATAGAACAAGAAAAAATAAAAATAAAAGAAAAAATAAAAAATGAAAATGAAGAGAAAATAAAAAATACAAAAAATAGAATAGAAGAAATAGAAAATAATAATAAAAAAATAATAGAAAAAGAAATAGAAAAAAATAAAAAAATAAAAAATAAATTAAATAGAAAAATAACAATAATATTCTTATTAATAATATTAATAAATATTATACAATTTATTTTTATAAAAAATAAATTAATAAAAAATATTTTTCTTCTTACAATACCAGCGTATTTAATTTTTTCATTATTTTTAATAAAAAATAAAAATAAAAAAATAAAAATAAAGGAAAATAATAAAAAAGAAGAAATAAATATAGAAAAAAATAACTTAAAAAATGAAATAAATATACTACAAAAAAATAATGAAGAATTAAAAGAAGAAATAAATAAATTAAAAAATAATTTTAATTTAAAAATAAATTTAGAAAAAGAAAAAATAAAAAATAAATATAAAAATAATATAGAAAAAAATAAATTAGAAGAATTATTAAATACCGAAAAAGAAAATTTAAATTCACAAAAAATATATAATTTACAAAATGAAATAAATAGTAAAAAAATTAAACTACATACTTTAAATTTAGACCAAGAAAACATAGAACCAAAGTTGGAAAATTTATCCAAAATAGAAGAAAAAATAGTTAACAATAATGAAAAAATGTTAACCTTAAAAAATTTAGAAAAAAGCATGAACCTAGCAAAAGAAACATTAAGCAAATGTTATGAAAAAATGAAAAATACAGTAACCCCTAAGTTCACACAAAACTTATCAGACACCATATCACAAATAACAGAAGGCAAATATAGTAATGTAATATTCAATGACGAAACAGGATTAATGGTAGAGTTAAAAAATGGAAATTATGAAACTGTTTCAAAATTTAGCATAGGAACAATAGACCAACTATATTTATCATTAAGACTATCAATGGTAGAAGAATTATCAGAAGAAAAAATGCCAATAATTTTAGATGAAGCATTTGCATATTATGATAAAAAGAGATTAAAAAATATTTTAAAATATATAAATAATAGATTTAAAAATAATCAAATAATAATTTTAACTTGCACAGAAAGAGAGAAAAAAATATTAGAAGAATTAAATATAGAATTTAATTTATTACAATTAAACAATACTTAGAAAAAATTTAGCACAACTTAAGAGGAAATTACAGGTCAGCTTAGAAGGAAGAGGAAAATCCTTTTAAGCTGACTCTGTGCTACTTGCTTTTTTTGCCATAATATAGTAAAATAGATAAGACAAAAATATAAAAAAGGAGAAATAAGTATGTTTGAAAAATTAGAAGCAGTAGAAAAGAGATATGAAGAATTAACTAAAATGATATCAGACCCACAAATCATATCAAATCAATCAGAATGGCAAAAATTAATTAAAGAACATAGCAGTATTGAAGATATAGTATTAAAATTTAGAGAATACAAAAAAATAAAACAAGAAATGGAAGAAGCAGAAGATTTAATGTCAGATCCAGAAATGAAGGAACTTGCTGAAGCAGAGTACTATGAAAATAAAGAATTATTACCAAAAATTGAAGAAGAGCTTAAAGTACTATTAATTCCAAAAGATCCAGATGATGATAAAAACATCATGTGTGAAATCAGAGGTGGAGCAGGAGGAGAAGAAGCAGCTTTATTTGCTGGAACTTTATTTAGAATGTATACAATGTATGCAGAAAGAAAACATTGGAAAGTAGAAGTACTAAATGAAAATGCAACAGAATTAGGTGGCTATAAAGAAATTTCTTTTATGATTACAGGAAAAGGAGTCTATAGTAGATTAAAATTTGAAAGCGGAGTACATAGAGTACAAAGAGTTCCAGACACAGAAAGTAGTGGAAGAATACACACTTCAACTGCAACTGTAGCGGTATTACCCGTAGTAGAAGATGTAGAAATAGAAATAAATCCTGCTGATATAAAAATGGAAGTGTTTAGATCTTCAGGTGCAGGAGGTCAACACATAAATAAAACATCATCAGCTGTAAGATTAATACATGAACCTACTGGTATTGTTGTAGAATGTCAAACAGAAAGATCACAATTCCAAAATAGAGATAATGCTATGAAAATGTTAAGAACAAAATTATATGAAATAGAAAAGGAAAAGCAAGATAGTGAAATTGCAAATAGTAGAAAATCACAAGTAGGTTCAGGAGATAGAAGTGAAAAAATTAGAACATATAACTATCCTCAAGGAAGAATAACAGACCATAGAATAGGAATGAGCATATACCAAATGGAAAACTTTTTAAATGGAGACCTTGATGAAATGATAGATAATTTAATTGCAGCAGATAGAGCTGAAAAATTAAAGGGTGAAGGATAATCTATAATAAAAGAAAATATAACAAACCAAAAAAGAGAGGAACAGACCTCTCTTTTTGGTACTTGTAACTAATCCTCATAGCAGAAGTAGGCGTCACCCACATGTTTCCACACGCCGTCCCCCTGCTTGAACTCCGCCTGATAAATCACATTATCAGGCATTTTGGGAATATCATAGATATCCCAGTACTCTGCTCCAGAGAGTAGAAGTCTTGCGTTTTCATATGCTGTATCCGTAACTGGATTTGACCAACTATGGTCATGGATACAGGCATACTGACCAGGACTATAGAGGACATCCTCTATAGTGTAGGCACCCATGTAGTGCCTATCTCGCCTATTCAAAACTACCTGTCCCGCATACAGCTGGAGCATGGCAGTTTTCTGCTCATCTTCATATTCGATGCCTTCTTCAGCATTGATGATATGAGCAAGTAGTTCCAAATCTTCCTCTGAATAGGAGGCGGTGGCGGTCTCTGTTTCTGTTTCTGGTTCATCTTCAGCTTCGGTTTTCTCTAATTTTAGATTCTGTAGAGCAGAATCCAAGGTGGATATTCCTGAAATCAAAACCTCCTTAGAAGCAGAGCTTTTCAAAGCATTTGATTCCTCCAAAGAGTTTGCGTAAATATCTACACAACAACTATATTGGTTGAAATCATCAATTTCAGTTGTAGCTAGACACCGTGTGGCATATGCTATAAGTAAAAATACTGCAACAAAAAAATTTTTTTTCATATTATGTTTTCTCCTTATTGTTTTATTTTTTATGTGTTTTGTTACAAGTAATACACGGAAAAACTCCTAATTCTATTATATCACAAAAGGCAGAAAAACACAAATTTCAAGGGATTCAAATAAATAATATGAATAAAATAAAAGAAAAAAACATAAAATTAAACAAAAACAATAAGGAGAAAAAAATTGAATGAAATTTTAAAAACAACCCTTTTAGGTTTATTTTTTGGGACATTTGGTACTACTTTAGGAGGAATATTAGGTGTAACAATAAAAAAGCAATCAAACAAATTCCTAAGCTTTATCCTATCATTAGCTTCAGGACTAATGATGGCAGTAATATGTTTTGACTTAATACCAGAAGCACTAGAAATAAGTAACGTAATGAACGTAATAATAGGAATAATAGTAGGAATAATAGCAATGATAATATGTGACATAATAGTAGAAAAAAAATTCAGTACAAACGTAAGATTTGAAGGAGAAAAAAACACACTATTAAAAACAGGAATAATAGTATCAATAGGATTAGCCATACACAATTTTCCAGAAGGCTTAGCAATAGGTTCAGGCTTTGAAGCATCACTAAAACTAGGATTAAGTTTAGCAGTAGCAATATGCTTACATGATATACCAGAAGGAATATTCCAAAGTAGAAACAATAAATATTTATTAATATAGACAGAAAAGCCAGTAAATAAATATATTTAATACTTAAGGTACTTGACAAAATGAAGTTACAGTTGTAAACTATAATAGAAGTTTACAACTGTAACTTTTTATATACAGAAAAAATAATTATATAAAATATTATTTTTAAACAAATTTTGAAAATATAAAGAAAGGAATATGAGTAAAAATGAAAAATAAAAAATATGAAATAACAGATGCAGAATTACAAATAATGAACATCTTGTGGGAATCAGAATCATTAACATTAAATGAAATTGTAAATAAATTAAGCCATAAAGAAATAAAAAATAAAAGCACCATAAAAACTTTGTTATATCGATTAGTAGAAAAAGGAAGTGTTAAATCAACTACACTTCAAAACAAAAAAGAAAAATTATTTAAAACAGCAATTTCACAAGAGCAATATTTAAAAAAAGCCAATGAAAACTTTTTAGAAAAATTATACAATGGAAGCACAAATAAACTATTATTAAATTTTGTTGAAGACAAAAAAATAACTAAAAAAGATTTACAAGAATTAATAGAATTAATAGAAGAATGAAAGGAATTATAGATATGCTATTTTTTCAAAAAATATTTATTAATATTTTATATATGGCAATCATAGCTAGTTTTGTAGCAATTATAATATTATTATTAAGAAAAATATTTGATAAAAAAATATCGCCCAAATGGAAATTTACTATGTGGATACTATTACTAATCAGCTTATTAATACCATTTAGAATAACATTATATAGCCACAATGAAAAACTTAATACAATAGGAAATTTTACAAACTATCTTGAAAAAATAAAAACAAATTTTACTTATAATTATTATGGAAAAATATTAACATATATTTGGTTAGTAGGAATAGCAATTTTGGCTATTATTTACATATTAAATGCAATAAAAATGAAATCAAAAATAGGTAAACAAGAAATAAAAGAAGAAAGAATTTTAAAAATATTAGAAGAAGCAAAACAAAACTTAGGAATCAAAAAAGACATAAAATTAATAAAACAAAAAAATAAAATAGTACCTTGTATTTATGGTATTTTAAGACCAAAAATACTTTTAACACAAGAGATTTTAGAAAAGCCAGATGAAGTTTTAAAATATATTTTTATGCATGAATTAGCACATTATAAAAGAAAAGACACATTATTAAATTTTATACTTTTACTAATAACCTTTGTATACTGGTTTAATCCAATACTATGGATGTGTTTTAAACAAGTAAGACAAGATATGGAATTAAAAGCAGATGAGTTAGTAATAGAAAAAATACCGCACAATAAAGATAAAGAATATGCTAAAGCCTTGGTTAGCTTATTGCCAATATCAAAAGAAGAAAAAATAACTAATAGATTATTATATGTTACAGATAATAAAAAAAATATGGAAAGAAGAATTAAAATGATAAAATTATCGGATAAATTTAAAGAATATAAAACATTAATAGGAGTAACAACATTGACATTAACTTTATGTATTGGACTATTGACTTTTACTCAAATAAAACCCTCAGAAGAAGTATCTTATAATAATGTAAAATATTTCGAAACACCTGATAGAATTGTATACAAAATAAAAAATGAAGACAAATACTATGTATACGAACCATCTAAAGAAGATTATAATAATTTAGTTAATCAATTAACAAAATGTATAGATGGTGTAGGAGAAGGCGTAAAACTATCACAAGAAGATATAAAAAAGATTGAAAAAGAAGAAAACTATATAGAATTAGATTATAATACAATTAGTAAAAATTATATTATTGCTTTCCAAAAAGAAAACTATAATGTTATAAAAAGAACAGATGAAGGTGGAACAGTTGTTAAGAATAATATAAAATGCAAAGAAGAATTAGAAAAGTTATTAGCAAAACAAACTGTAAATAAAATAGAATGTTATGCAATGTTAGACAGCAAACAATATTGTATTTTAGATCCAATATATTATCAAGTACCAAGTTGGTCTAATGAACTCAAAAAATATGAACAAGGTATTTATAGTGTAAGATTAGGAACAAAACAAGCATGGGAAAATTTTAAAGAAAACAATAATATAACTATGACACAAGACATACCAGAAGAACAATTTGAAAAAACAAATGTAATAGCAACAATAACAAAATATAAAATTGACAAAATAGAAACACGAATTGGTGGAGCAACACTTTATTTTAAAGGAATGGAAACAACAGGTGAATACTATGTTAATCTATTTTGTTTAAGCAAAGCAATTAATATAAATTGTATTTATAGAAATTTTAATGAAGTAACAAATAATTATAATATGCAACCATCACAAGTACAAACACAAGAACAGGAACAAACACAACCAGTTCAAGCCACACAAACACAAGAACAATCACAGCCAGTTCAAACACAACCAAACCAGTCACAATCAACTCAAGAAATGCAATTAGATACATATTCAGCAGAAGAAATAAAAAGCAAACTTGCAGGACAAAGAGAAATAACTGCAGAAATTAAGCAAATTAGACAAAGCGGACAAAATATTTATCTTACATGTAGAATAACATGGTGGGACAGTAATCAAAATGCACAAAATTTTGAAGGAGAAATTTTAGTAAAAACAGACACACAAATAATGGGAAGTACACAAAATCAGTTACAAGAATTACAAAAAATGCAGCAAAGACAAGATACCTTATACATCACATTGCAAGAAGAAGAACAAAAAAATGGAAAATTAGTTGCAATAAATATTGAGGTAATGGGATGTTAGAAAATATAGAATAAAAAAGTAATTACAATATTTGTTCTAAGAAAGGATAAAAAAATGAAAAAAATAGTAATAAAAATAATAATATTAATCTCAATTATAATTACTGTAATTGCTTCTGTTATAATTTTAAACAAACAAAAAAAGGAAAAAATAAACACAGCATTATATGATTTCGTCAATTTAATTAACGAAAAAAAATATGACGAAATGTATAACAAAGTAAACCTAAGCTCTATAAGCGAGAAAGAATTTATTGAGAGAAATAAAAACATTTATGAAGGAATAGATAGCAGTAATATACAAGTAGAAATAAAAGATATTCAAAAAGAAAATAAAGAATACAAAATAAGTTACCATGAAAAAATGTATACAGCAGCAGGAGAAGTGGAATTTGATAATAATGTATATATAACAAAAGACTATAAAATAAATTGGTCATCTAGTTTTATTTTTCCACAACTAGGAGAAAAAGAAAAAGTAAGAATTTCTACTATAAAAGCTAATAGAGGAGAAATTTTAGACAGAAACGATAAACCATTAGCAACAAATGGAAATATTTTATCAGTTGGTATTGTGCCAGGAAAATTAGGAGATAATAAAGACACAAACATTAGTAAAATAGCAGAATTAACAGGTGTAACAGAAGACTATATAAATAAACAACTAAGTGCTTCTTGGGTAAAAGAAGATACATTTGTTCCAATAAAAAAAATAGCAGAAAGCAATACAACTTTAAAAGAGGCTTTACTCCAAATACCGGGGATTTTAATCAATAAAGAAGATGGACGTGTATATCCATTAGGTAAAGAAGCAGGGCATTTAATTGGATATGTTCAAGCAATAAATAGTGAAGAATTAGAAGCAAATCAAGGCAAAGGATACAATACTAATAGCGTTATTGGTAAATCAGGATTAGAAAAAGCTTATGAAGAAGAATTAAGAGGCATAGATGGTTCAGAAATCTATATAATAGATGAACAAGGAAACAAAATTAGTGAAATAGTAAAACAAGATAAAAAAGATGGTAACAATGTAAAACTTACAATTGACAGTGATTTACAAAGCAAACTATATACACAAATGAAAGATGACAAAGGATTTTTTGTTGTAATGCATCCTACATCTGGCGAATTATTAGCATTAGTTAGCACACCTACTTTTGATTCTAACGATTTTGTCGTAGGAATGACAACCAAACAGTGGGAAGAATTAAATAATGATGAAAGCAAGCCACTTTACAATCGTTTTGCACAAAAATATTGTCCAGGCTCTACATTTAAACCAATAACTGCCGCAATAGGTTTAACTACTGGAAAAATAAGTACAGAAGAAGAATTCAATTACAATGGTAAGAGTTGGCAAAAAGATAATTCGTGGGGAAATTATCATGTAACAACTTTAACAGCTTATAATGGGCCTAAAAATTTATTAAATGCAATAATACATTCTGATAACATATATTTTGCACAAGCAGCGCTAAAAATAGGTAGTAATACTTTTATAGAAAAACTAAACCAAATGGGATTTAATGAAACAATAGAATTTCCACTTTATCTAGCAAAATCTCAATATGCTAATGACAATTCTAATAAAATAGAAGGAGAAACAAAACTAGCAGATTCTGGATATGGTCAAGGAAGTATATTAGTAAATCCAATTCATATGGCATCAATTTATTCAGCATTTGCAAATCAAGGAAATATGATAAAACCAAATATTATTTATGGAGAAAATAAAGAAATTCTAAAAGAAGCGGTTATAACAAAAGAAGTAGCAGAAACTGTAAAAGAAGCATTAATCCAAGTTGTAGAAAACAAAGAAGGAACAGCTAATGACATGAAAATAAATGGAACTACCATTGCTGGAAAAACAGGAACAGCTGAATTAAAAACTTCCAGTGAAGACACTGAAAGTGGTACATTAGGATGGTTCGACTGTTTTACTATAAACAGAAACAATGGCGATGATTTACTAATAATTAGCATGGTAGAAAATGTTCAAAATAATCAAGATGGAGGAAGTCATTATTTAATAAAAAAAATCACTCAAATTTTAAAAAATTAATTAATTAAATATAAATTTTATAAGATATGCAATTTTTGCATGTCTTTTTTACTCACATTAAAACTTGTATTATGAATACATCTCTAACCGCCAAGCAGAGATGTGTTTTTTTCGTTGTCTAAAGTTATATATTTTTTTAGAATAATAATTTTTTTTATACATATAGATTAAATAAAGATTTATAATCTAGGAGAAAATATGAACGAAACATTTAAAATTAATGTATATTTTGACCAAAATGGTGAAGAAATAGAAAATTTAATATCTCATTTTTTAATAAATACACTAGAAGAAGATAACTAGAAAACTTTATATATGATATGCGTTTTTATCAAATACATAAAGGAGGAAAAATGCTTGAACAAATAAAAACAGAAACTTATAAAGTTGCAATTTATATAAGACTATCCAAAGAAGATGTAGACAGAGGATATGATGAAAGTGAAAGCATAAAAAATCAAAGAGACTTATTAACCGAATATGTAAAAAAACTAGGAAAAGAATATAATTTAGTACACATATATATAGACCAAGGATTTACAGGAACAAATTTTAACAGACCAGACTTTCAAAAAATGATAAAAGATATTGAGCTAGGAAAAATAAATATGGTTATAACAAAAGACCTATCTCGTTTAGGTCGTGACTACATAGAAACAGGAGAATACATAGAAAAATGGTTTCCAGAAAACAATGTTAGATATATTTCTGTAACAGACGGAATAGACACTTTTTCTACAAACAATGGCAATAATGATATAGCACCTTTTAAATCAATATTAAATGACATGTATTCTAAAGATTTATCCAAGAAAATTAGGACAGCCCTACATACTATGCAAAAACAAGGAAAATGGGTAGGAGGAAAAACTGCAATTGGATATATGAAAGACCAAAACGATAAAAACAAATTAATTATATGTGAGCAAGAAGCAGAAATAGTAAAAACTATTTTTAATATGGCTTATTCACGGAAATAGTATTAATGTTATCAGAAATTATCTAAATAGTAATAAAATTCCTACAGCAAACCAAATAAGGTATAACAAAGCTACTTTTTGGGAAAATAAAACAATAAAAAATATATTAAAAAATGAAGTATATATTGGAAATACAATTCAAAATAAAAGAAGCAGAATAAGTTATAAAAATAGAAAATTAAAAAATAATCCACAAGAACAATGGAATATAGTAGAAAATACACATGAACCAATTATAGATAAACAAATATTTAATAAAGTACAAAAAATGGTAATAGTTCAAAAATATAATAGAAATGAAAAAAAGCATGAATTTTTATTAGATGGATTATTATTTTGTTATGAATGCAAACACAAAATAGGTATAAGAGCAAGAAAAAATGGAAAACTAGATATGGTATGCAATAATTATCGTAAAAATTCAAAATTAGGGTTATGCACTTCACATGGATTTAATTATGAAAAATTAGAAAATCAAGTACTAAAATACATAAGGGGATTATTTCAAAATATTAATAACAAAAAAATTGAATTAGCTGTTAAAAACAACAAATCAAAAAATGATTACAGTAAATTAATGAAAAAATTAGAAGTAGAGATAAAGTTGATAAATGAAAATATAGATAAAATGTATGTAGATAAATTGAATGGAAAAGTAAGTGAAGAAATGTATGAAAGACTATTTAAAAAATTGCAATATGAAACAAAGCAAAAAGAAAAAGAATATATAGAATTAAAGAAAATGTCAGAAAATAATAAAGAAGATTATAGTAAAAAGATAGAAAAAGTAGTAAAAGAATTTTTAAGCTTAGAAAAACTAACACCTGAAATTATGAAAGTTATTATTAATAGAATAGAAATTCATCAAGACAAACAGGTAGACGTTTGGTTTAATTTTAAAAAATTGAATGTTTTTGAAAAAGTACCAATAAA
Organism: uncultured Clostridia bacterium; assembly: GCA_947632475.1. Taxonomy (GTDB): domain Bacteria; phylum Bacillota; class Clostridia; order TANB77; family CAG-508; genus CAG-269. The sequence goes on from CANRPI010000001.1 coordinate 101,998, forward strand.
ACCTTTGAAAAATGACCAGTAAAATCCTTGAAAAATGACCAATAAAATTATTAAAAAGTGTCGATTAAAATTATTAAAAAGTGTCTAATAAAGTTGTTGAAAAAGTACCAATAAAATAATTGAAAAAATACCAATGAAAAGCTTGAAAATTTACCAATAGAATGCTATAATATATAAAAATAAACATTTAGGAGGGATAATATGGCACTTACAAAAAATGATTATAAAAAAAGAATTATAGATGAAAAAATAGAAAAAAATTTAAAAATATTTGGAGCAATAAGTATAGAAGGACCAAAATGGTGTGGTAAAACTTGGACATCCTTAAATCATGCAAATTCAGTTGTATATCTTAATAATGTTAGTAACAATTTTAACGAAAGAAGATTAGCACAAATGAATGTTGACCTAATATTAAATAAAGAATATCCAGAACTTATAGACGAATGGCAAGAAGTACCTGCAATTTGGGATGGAATTCGATTTAAATGTGATGAAGACAATATAAGAGGAAAATATATATTAACAGGTTCAGCTACACCAGTAACAAAAGACATCCATCATTCAGGTGCTGGAAGAATAGCACGAATGAAAATGTATACAATGTCTCTATATGAATCAGGCGATTCTAACCGGAGAAATTTCATTACAGGATTTATTTAAAAATAATATTAAAGATAAATTAACGGGAAAAGTAGATTTAAAAAAATTAATTTATTTAATAATAAGAGGTGGATGGCCACAAAGTATAGGAATGACTGAAGATGAATGTCTTGAACTAACACAAAGTTATATAAAAGATGTGTTAAATTTTGATATTTCAAATATTGATGGAGTAATAAGAGATATTAATAAAATGCGTATGATATTACGTGAATTAGCCAGAAATGAAAGTACAATCGTAAACAATTCTACAATAATACATGATGTAAATGAAGACAATGATGTAGCAAGTAAAAATACGGTTTTAGACTATATTGATGTTTTAGAAAAATTACACTTGATAGAAAATCAAATAGCATTTAGTATAAATTTACGTTCAAGTAGTAGAATAGGTAAATCAGCAAAAAGACATTTTACAGATCCATCTTTAGTATGTGGTATTTTAGGATTAACTACTGAAAGTTTATTAAATGATATAAAATTTTTAGGCTTTTTATTTGAATCACTTTGTGAAAGAGATTTAAGAATTTATATAGAAAGTTATAATGGTAATTTATATCACTTTAGAGATAATACAACAGGCTTAGAAATTGATTCGATTGTAGAAATGCCAAACGGAGATTATGGAGCCATCGAGATAAAGCTAGGAACTGATAAAATAGAAGAAGCAGCAGAAAACTTATTGAAATTTGATAAATTAGTAGAAAAAAAGCCAAAATTTTTATGTATAATCAGTGGATTAAATGAGGCAATTGTTAAAAGACCAGATGGAATATATGTTATTCCAATAACAGCACTTAAAAATTAAACCCTCTACTTTAACCTCAACCAGAAGGAATATCAATGGCAGTACCAATGAAAAATGGAGGAATGAAAATATCCAAAGTAATATTTTACGTAGTATTATCAGGAATAACAACAGGAATAGGAGCATTCTTTGGAGCAATAATAGGAGCAATATCAAAGCAAATAATATCAATATGCTTAAGCTTTGCAGCAGGAGCAATGTTATACATAGTATCAGGAGAACTAATACCAGAATCAAACAAACTATATCAAGGAAGAATGACAGCATTAGGGAACATGCTAGGTTTTATAATAGGAATAGTAGCAACCATCTTCTAATATAAAAATAACCATTTGACAAAAACGCAACAATCAGTTATATTATGGCATAAAGGAGATGGGTAAATGAAAATAATGTTTATATGCACAGGAAACATATGTAGAAGCGCAATGGCACATAGATTATTAGAACAAAAACTAAAAGAAAATAATATAGATGACATAGAAGTATACTCATGTGGAATATATGCACAAAATGGTGACACACCAACATATGAATCAACAAAAGTAATGAAAAAACAATACAAAATAGACATGCAAAAACACAAAGCAACCAACATAAGAAACTCAAATATTGAAGAAATGGACTTAATACTGTGTGCAACAAATGCACATAAAATAGCAGTATTAGATTTATATCCAGAACTAGCATCAAAAACATATACAATGAAAGAATATGTAAACTATAACAAAGAAAATCATGATAAAATAAACATACAAGACCCATGGGGGCATGATATAGAAACATATAAAAGTTGTGTAGCTGAAATAGAAGAATGTATAGAAGGAATAATAAAAAAACAAAATAAAAAGTAAGCCAAAAGCTTGCTTTTTTTAAATATATGTAGTAAAATGCAAACAGACATTTGAAAAAAAGTTTGAAAAATAATAAATTTCAAGCTAAATTTGAGCCTAAAAGAAAAGGCAAGATGAAAACATAAAATAAAAAAAGAAAGAGGAAAACATATGGCAGAAAACGAATTATTAAAAGGCTTAAACGACAAACAATACGAAGCAGTAGTAAACACAGAAGGACCATGCTTAGTAATAGCAGGAGCAGGAAGCGGAAAAACAAAAGTATTAACACACAAAATAGCATACATAATGGCTGAAAAAGGTGCAAAACCATGGGACATACTAGCAATAACATTCACAAACAAAGCAGCAAATGAAATGAAAGAAAGAATAACAAACCTAGTAGGAGAATCAGCAAGAGACATATGGATGGGCACATTTCACTCAATATGTGTACGAATACTAAGAAAATTCATAGACAGAATAGGATATGAAACATCATTTATAATATTTGACACATCAGACCAAAGAACACTAGTAAAAAACTGCATGAGAGACCTAAACATAGATGACAAAATGTTCACAGACAGAAGTGTACTATCAGAAATAAGCAACGCCAAAAATGCAATGTTAGACCCAGAGCAATACAAAGCGACAACAATGGGAGAATTCAGAAAAGAACAAATAGCAACAATATATGAACTATATCAAAAAAGGCTAAAAGAAAACAATGCAATAGACTTTGACGACATAATAAACTACACAATAAGAATACTAATGGAAAATGCAGACATACTAGAATACTACTCAAACAAATTCAAATACGTATTAGTAGACGAATATCAAGACACAAACAAAGCACAATTCACACTAGTAACACTATTTGCATCAAAAAATGGAAACATAACAGTAGTAGGAGACAACGACCAAGGAATTTACAGCTTTAGGGGAGCAGACATTTCAAACATATTAAACTTTGAAAAAGACTTTCCAGGAACAAAAATAATAAAACTAGAGCAAAACTACAGATGCACAGGAAACATACTAAAAGCAGCAAACAGTGTAATAAAAAACAATGAAGTAAAATACAAAAAAGAACTATGGACAAACAATGACGAAGGCAACCTACCAAAAGTCTATTTAGCAGAAAACGAATATGATGAAGGAAGCTACATAGTAGAACAAATAGAACATCTAAGGAGAGAAGAATATTACAAATACTCAGACTTTGCAATACTATATAGAATGAACACACAATCAAGAGCAATAGAAGACATACTAAGAAGAGAAAACATTCCATACAAAATAGTAGGTGGGCTAAAATTCTACGAAAGAAAAGAAATAAAAGACATCATAGCATACTTAAGACTAATACAAAACGATGCAGACAACCTAAGTTTAAAAAGAATAATAAATGAGCCAAAAAGAGGAATAGGAAAAACAAGTTTAGACAAAATAGAAATACTAGCAAACCAAGGCGAAACATCAATGTATAACATAATAAAAAATGCAAATAACTATGGGCTAAACAGAGTATACCTAAACTCAAGAGAATTTATAAATGAAATAGAAGAACTAAAAAACAAAAAAGACAAAATAAAAATATCAGAATTAATAAAAGAAACACTAAAGAAAACAGGATATACAAAAGCACTAGAAGCAGAAAATACAATAGAAGCCCAAAACAGAGTAGACAACCTAGACGAATTCCTAACAGTAGCAATCGAATTTGAAGAAGAATCAGCAGAAAACGACCTAAGTAGTTTCTTAGAAGGAATAACACTATCATCAGACATAGACAACTTAGAAGAACAAGAAGAAAGTGTAACATTAATGACTTTGCACAGTGCAAAAGGGCTAGAATTTCCAGCAGTATTTCTAGTAGGAATGGAAGAAGGAATATTCCCAGGATACAAATCCACATCAGAACCAAAAGAACTAGAAGAAGAAAGACGTTTATGTTATGTAGGAATAACAAGAGCAAAAGAAAACCTATACTTAACATGTAGCAAACAGCGAACAATATTCGGGTCAACCAGTTATAATCCAGTATCAAGATTCCTAAAAGAAATACCACCAGAACTAATGGACGGATATAAAGAAGCATTTGAAGAAGACACACACATAAACACAATATTCAAAGACTCTAAATACACATGGAGTTATGGAAGTAAAGACAACTCAAGCATAAAAACATACAAAATAAATGAAAAAGAACCAATGTATGCATCAGCAAGCAGTAAAATAGCATCAGAAAAAACACCAAGTTTCAGTTTTGGAAGAAGTGCAGAAAGCTTCTTAAGCAATATAGGGAAAAAAGCAAATAATGACATAGATTTATCAAAATATGAAGCAGGAATAAGAGTATATCATAAAAAATTTGGAGAAGGCACAATAAACATGGTAGAACCAGAAGGAGAAGATTTAAAAGTAGACATAAATTTTGATAAAGCTGGGCATAAACGCTTAATGGCAAAATTTGCAAACTTACAAATAATTGAATAATAAAAAAATAGGACAAAGAAAATCAATAAAAGCAATCAGCAAAATAAAAGAAATTCTTATGTCCTATTTTTAGTATAAAAAAACAAAAAATGTAAATAATAAAAAAAGAAAAAAATGAAAGGAATGATAAAAATGGCAGACTTAACACAAGTAGAATTACAACATCTAAGACACCTAATAGGAGCACATGAAACAGCATATCAAAAACTAAATACTTACTCCTCACAAGCAGTAGACCCACAAATAAAGCAAATATTCACAAAATCAGCACAAGATGCACTAAACACAAAACAAAAGCTAATGAGCTTTTTAAATGATTAAATAACTTAAGGAAGGAGAAAATAAAAAATGGATGAAAAAACAATGGTAAATGACATCTTAGGAAATGTAAAAGCAGACTTAACAGCATATCAAACAGCAATATCAGAATCAGAAAACATGAATTTAAGACAAACATTTCAACAAATAAGAAACAATGACGAAAGTTTTCAATACGAATTATTCAAAGTAGCACAATCAAAAGGGTATTATAAACCAGCCCAAAAAGCAACTACAACTGAAGTATCAACAGTAAAAAACGAATTAGAACAATAAAAAATGCTGCAAGCCTAAAATCATAGGGTTTGCAGCATTAAAACAACATAAAAACAAAATCGAGAGATAAAATGAAAAAAAAGAAGAAAAAATAAAATAAATAAAACAAAACTACGGAAATTCAAGAATGACTATCATTGCAAAAAAAAAAATATTACAATATTATTACAATACAAAACAAAATAAGCAAAAGACTGTAAAAATTACGAAGGAGATAAAAAATGTTAAAAAAAGTACTAATACACGCCAAAAAAGGAATAAAATTCACAGTGCTCTTTATCATTGCCACCTTCTTAATAATAGGAGCAATAGCATTTTTATACAAGCCAACATACAGCGTGTTCATAAATAATCAACAAGTTGGTTACACAGAAGACAAAGCAAAATTGCAACTAAAAATAAATAACTACATAGAAAAAGGAGAAGGAGAGCAAAACGTAGCATTTGTTCAAGTAGAAAACTTACCAGAATACAAACTATGTTTACTAAAAAAGAACATAGTAACAAACGATGATGAAATATATGCAAAAATAAAAGAGCAAGGAATAACATATTATAGATATTACGCAATATTAGAAAATCAAGAAGAAAAATACTATGTACCAAACTTTGAAGAAGCAGAAAAAGTAGTAAATGGACTAAAAGAAAAAGGAAGCACAAACATAGACAAAATATCAATACTAGAAAAATACGAAACACAAATATCAAACTTAGTAACATCAGAAGAAGCAATATCAAAACTATATGTAGAGCCAGTAAAAGTAGAGCCAGTTGTAAAAAAAGCATCAGCAGGAAAAGTAAACACATCAACAACAACATCAGGAGCAAAAGTAAATTTAGGAATATCCCTAATAAGACCAGTATCAGGAGTAATAAGCTCAAGATTTGGCGCAAGAAGTTCAATAAGAAGCTCAGCACACACAGGGTTAGACATAGCCACATCCAGAGGAACACCAATAGCAGCAGCAGCAAGTGGCACAGTAACCTTTGCAGGAGACAAAGGCTCATATGGAAAAATGATAGTAATAAGTCATGGAAACGGTGTCCAAACATACTATGCGCACTGTAATGCATTATATGCTTCAGTCGGACAAAGCGTATCACAAGGACAAACAATAGCAGCAGTTGGATCAACTGGAAACTCAACTGGACCACACTTACACTTAGAAATAAGAGTAAATGGAATAGCATACAACCCACAAAACTATTTATATTAAAAAAAGAGTATGTAAAAAACATACTCTTTAAGCATTAATTATCAAAAAAATTCAACCAAACTTTAAAAGCATTCTTTTTAGCCAAAACCTTTCCATGCTCAATAAGTTTATTTTCAAAAGTTTCAGAATAAAATAAAAGCTTACCAAACTCAGAACCAATCAAATAAAAAATAGAAACACCATTATAATCTATATCAATATTTTTAACAATCAAATAATATGTATCATTATACAAATAAAGAGAAACATTTTTAGAAAAACGATTAACATCAAATAACTTATTCATATAAATACCATTACAAAATTCGCAAAAATCATCAAAACTATCAAAACGATAAATTAGCTGTTTATTAGAAACATTAGGAAGCTTTCTTTTAATAGTAAGACGTTTTTTTGGCAAAGAATGTTCATTAATTTTTGAGCCATCATCACAAGAAAACTTAGTAATAGTAAAAACCAAAACACCATCTATAAAAGAAGAAGCCTCAATCAAAAGTTTACAACCGTCTGTATAAAAACCAACCTCTTTTTTAGCTTTCTCAAGCATTTCATACACAATGCCTTGAGCACTAATAGCCTTAGTCATAATAGAATGCAAGTCAGTATTTGCATTATCCAAATCCTCATCATTAACAATAATACGAATTTTATTTTCTGTAAGCTTTTCAATTTTCATAAAGAAAGTCCTCCTTAAAATACTCTTAAATATATTATACTACTAATATTATTATATTTAAATACACAATTTTTGGTAACTAGTAACAATATTACAATAAATTTTTTAAAAAACACAAATTCACTTGAAAAAATTACTAAATCAATATATAATACCTAAGTAAGTAAAAAACAAAAACCCGTAAGAAAAAATAAAAAAATAAAAACAAAAGAAATCAAACAAAAAAAGGAGGAAAACAAATGGCAACAAGAGAAAAAAATATATGGATATTATTAGTATTTATGCTATCAGGATTAGTAATAGGAGGATTATTAGGAGAACTAGCATCAAGAGTAGACTGGCTATGGTGGTTATCATACAGTCAAAGCTTTGGGTTAGAAAACCCATTAGTATTAGACCTAAGTGTAGTAAAAATAACATTTGCACTAATGTTTAAAATAAGTGTAGCAAGCATTATAGGGCTATTACTAGCAATATTTGTATATAGAAAAGTATAATAAAAAAAGAAAAATAGGGGACAAAATATAAAAAGAAATACAAAAAAACGAAACGGAGGAAATATTTTGTCAATAACAATAAAACAATTACCAGAAACAGAAAGACCATATGAAAAACTAGAATTATATGGAGAAAAAGCATTATCAAATGCAGAATTACTAGCAATAATAATAAAAACAGGAACAAAAGAAGAAACATCATTACAACTAGCACAAAAAATATTAAAACTAAACGAAAATCAAAATGAAAGCTTAGAATTCATACAAGACATAAGCATAGAAGAATTTATGCAAATAAAAGGAATAGGCAAAGTAAAAGCAATACAAATAAAAGCAGTATGTGAATTAGCAACAAGAATATTCAAAAGTTCAAACTACAAAAAAATAAAAGTAAAAAAACCGGATGATATAGCAAAATTTCTAATAAGTGAATTAAAATTTCAAAAAAGAGAAATATTAAAACTAATAATACTTGACAACAGAAACCAAATATTAAAAATAAAAGACGTAGCAGTAGGACAAAAAAATCAAGTATTTGCATCTATAAGAGAAATACTATCAGAACCAATAAAAATGAATGCACCCAAAATAATAATAGCACACAATCATCCATCTGGAGATCCAACACCAAGTGAACCAGACAAAAAATTTACATATGAATTATATAAAAAAGCAAATGAATTTGATATAGAATTACTAGACCACATAGTAATAGGAAGTGAAAATTACACAAGCATATTTTCATTAATGATAAAAGAATCAAAAAGAACAAACACAAAAAAATAAAAAGGATGTAGAAAGGAAGAAAAAAACATGAAATTATTTACATTTGGGTCAAAAGACATAGGAATTGATTTAGGAACAGCAAACATATTAGTAACACTAAAAGGAAAAGGAATAATATTAAAAGAGCCATCAGTAGTTGCAATAGACAGAAAAACAGGAAACATAGTAGCAACCCGGAAATGAAGCAAAAGACATGCTAGGAAGAACGCCAGAACAAATAAAAGCAGTAAGACCATTAAAAGACGGAGTAATAGCTGACTTCACTGCAACACAACTAATGTTAAAAAATCTAATAGAAAAAGTAGGAAGAAGATACAATGTAGGAAGACCAAGAGTAGTAGTAGGAGTACCATCAGGAATAACAGAAGTAGAAGAAAGAGCAGTAGAAGAATCAGTAATACAAGCAGGAGCAAAAGAAGTATATCTAATAGAAGAGCCAATGGCAGCAGCCATTGGAGCAGCACTTGACGTAGGAGAACCAAGTGGAAGCATAATAGTAGACATAGGAGGAGGAACTACAGAAGTAGCGGTTATATCATTAGGAGGAATCGTAGTAAGTCACTCTTTAAGAGTAGCAGGAGACGAACTAGATGAAGACATAGTAAACTATATAAAAAGAGAAATGAACTTAGCAATAGGAGAAACAACAGCAGAACAAATAAAAATGCAAATAGGATGTGCAATGCCATTAATGACAGAAGTACCAATGGAAATTAGAGGAAGAGACTTAGGAGATGGATTACCTAGAAATATAAAAATAACATCAACACAAATTCAAGAAGCAATGCAAGAATCAATAGGAAAAATAGTAGACATAATAAAACTAACATTAGAAAAAACACCACCAGAATTAGCCTCAGACATAATGGAAAAAGGAATAGTATTAGCAGGAGGAGGGGCATTAATAAAAAACTTAGACAAACTAATAAGTATAGAAACAGGAATGCCAGTTTACATTGCAGAAGAGCCATTAGACTGTGTAGTAAGAGGAACAGGAAAAACACTAGAAGACTTAGAAAGATTAAAAACAGTACTAATAAATGCAAGAAAAAGAAAATAAATCTAAAAAATACAACATCATAAAAAAGAAAGGGAGAACAAATGTATAAAAATAAAAAAAGCGGAATAATAGGAATTATTATAACAATAATAATATTAATTTTAATAGTAATATTTTCAAATGGTGAAAAAAACACCTCATTTTTAGAAAACGCCGCAAGTAACTTAGTAATGCCTTTGCAAAACGGGCTAACATATTTAAAAAACAAAATAAAAGGCAATAATACATTTTTCTCAGACATAAGCAACTTAAAACAAGAAAACGAAGAACTAAAGAAAAAAAACAACGAACTAGAACAAAGCCTAAGAGAACTAGAAAACATAAAAACGCAAAATGAAACACTAAAAGAATACTTAAACCTAACAGAAAAATATGGAGAATACAAAACAATCCCAGGATATGTAATAAACAAAGACATAAGTAACTATTCAAAAACAATAGTAATAAACATAGGAAAAAACGATGGTGTAGAAGAAAACATGACAGTAATTGGAAACGAAGGACTAGTAGGGCATATAGTATCAGTAACAAACTCAACCTCAAAAGTACAAACAATAATAGACACAGCAAGTTCTGTAAGTGCAGTAATGGGAACAACCAAAGAAGCAATAGTATGTAAAGGAACACTAGAAGAAACATCATCATTACAAGCAAACTATATACCAACAAACGAAAACATAGTACAAGGAGACAGCATAGAAACATCAGGCTTAGGTGGAATATACCCAAAAGGCATTCATATAGGAACAGTAAAAAAGTAACAAACACAAAAAATATGATAGATAGATACGCCATAATCGAAACAGCCGTAAACTTTGAAAAGTTAGACACAGTGTTAGTAATAACAAATAAATAAAGAGGTGAACTAATTGAAAAAAATAATTATAAACATAGTACTAATACTAACATTTTTCATAATATATTTTTTACAATCAAATTTTTTTAGTTGGTTCAACATAGCAGGAATAATGCCAAACCTGTTTGTAATATATGCGCTATTTATAGGGCTATTTGCAAACAAGCCAATGGGAGTAACATATGGAATACTAGCAGGAGTAATATTAGACTTAACAATAGGAAAAAAAATAGGAATAAACACAATATCATTAGGAATAATAGGATTCATATCAGCAGTATTTGACAAAAACTTCTCAAAAGACAGCAGAATGACAATAATGTTTATGGTATTAGGAACAACAATAATATTTGAAATAACAAACTTATTATTAAATTACATACTAATAGGGTTCAATTTAGAAATAATAAATTGTGCAAAAATATTAGCAATAGAAACAGCATTTAATATCATAATAACAATAATAATATATCCACTAATTCAAAAATCAGGATATTATATAGAAAATGAATATAAACAAAACAAAATACTTACGAGATACTTTTAAAAACCAAATATATTGAAAGAAGGTGAGATTTTGGCAAAAGCAAAGAAAAAAATAAACATAAAAATGAGATTCAATATACTAACATTTTTCACATACATAATAGGAATAGTGCTAATAGCAAAACTATTTAATTTGCAAATAGTACATGGAGCAGAATACAGGGAAGAATCAAACACAAGACTAACAAGAGAAAGTATACTAGAAGCAGAAAGAGGAGAAATACTTGATAGAACAGGAATACAACTAGTAACATCAGACATGAAATTTTCATTAGAAATGTATAAAACAAAAGTAGACACACAAACCCTAAACAATTCAATATTAAACATGGTAAATGTATTAGAAAAATATAATATATCATACTCAGATGCTTTTCCAATATCAACCAACCCATTTGAATATAAAATATCAGATGAAGAATTACAAAAGTGGAAACAAAACAATAAAATAGACGAAAACGCAACAGCAGAACAAGCATTTTACAAATTCAAAGACAAATATGAAATACAAAACACAGACATAAATGAAATAGCAAAAATAATAGCAATAAGATACCAAATAACAAAAGAAGGGTATAGCAGTACAAAAGCACTTACAATATCAAACAACATACCAAGAGAAGCAGTATCAGAATTTAGTGAAAGCTCTGAAAAATTTGCAGGAATAAATATATCTGTAAAACCAATAAGATCATACACTTCAGGAAACTTAGCATCACACATATTAGGATATGCATCACGAATAGATGCAGACGAATATGAACAAAGAAAAGAAACATATAGTCCAAATGACATAATCGGAAAAACAGGAATAGAATATGTATTTGAAGAATACCTAAAAGGAAGAAACGGAACAAAACAAATAGACATGGCAGTAGATGGGACAACCACAGCAGAATACATAGCAGAAGAAGCAATATCAGGCTCAGACATAGTACTTACAATAGACGCCAACTTACAAAGAATAACAGAAAACGCATTAGCTGCAAACATTCAAAAAATTGCATCAGGAGGATTTGGAACACCATCAGACACAAAAGCAGGAGCATGTGTAGTAATGAATGTAAACACAGGAGAAGTACTAGCAATGGCAAGCTATCCAGACTACACACCATCAGACTTTGTAGGAACAATTAGCAATGAAAACTGGGCAAAATACAGAGACAACGAAGCGAAACCATTAGTAAATAGGGCAATACAAAACTCATACTCACCAGGATCAACTTTTAAAATGGTAACAGCAATTGCAGGATTAGAATCAGGAGTAATAAACACATCAACCCTAATAAATGACGTAGGACAATATAAAAAATATAAAGACTACCAACCAAAATGTTGGTACTACACAGACTATCACGTAGGACATGGATACTTAAACGTATCAGGAGCAATAGAAAAATCATGTAACTACTTCTTTTATGAAACATCAGACCGAATGGGAATAGACACATTAGTAAAATTCGCAAAATATTTTGGATTAGGAACAAAAACAGGAATAGAATTAAGAGGAGAAACATCAGGGCAATTATCAAGCAAAGAAACAAAACAAAAACTACATCCAAAAGAGCCAACCTGGGGACCAGGAGATACACTACAAAGTGCAATAGGGCAATTTGACAACGAATTTAGTCCAGTACAAATGGCAAGATATATAAGTATGCTTGCAAATGGAGGCAAAAAAATAGATGTAAGCATAGTAAAAACAATAAGAAACTCAGATGGTTCAGAAGTATCAAAAGAAGAAATAAACAAATTCATATCTCAAAAATTAGGAGTAGAAGATAACAATTCAGACAACATAAACATATCACAAGGAAACTTAGATTCAGTATTGCAAGGAATGCAATCAGTTACAGGAGACTCCGGAGGAACAGCATATGTAAGATTTAAAGACTTCAACATAAGTGTAGGAGGAAAAACAGGTTCAGCAGAAGCACCAGGAAACAAAGTACATGCATGGTTTGTTGGATTTGCGCCATTTGAAAACCCAGAAATAGCAGTAGTTGTAGTAGTAGAAAATGGAAGACATGGAAACTACACAGCAGAAGTAGTAAGAGACATAATGCAAGAATACTTTGGAATGAATGTTCAAAACATAGAAGAAGACATGAGTGCTATACCATACACAGAAATATTTTAAAAATAAGGATGTAAAAATAATGTGAAACAAACTTCACAAAATAGAAAGGAGAACTTATAAGCTAAAAAAGCAAATAAGTAAAAATAAAAATGAGAAATTGTGTTTCAATAAATTTAAAAAAAGATGAAATAATAATAAAAATAAACGAATTAGCAGAGCAAGAAGAAATAATAAAAAGTTTACAAAAAAAATTACCAGACTTAAAAAAGCTATATAAAGACGAAAAAACCCCAATAAAAGTAACAGGAAAAATATTAAAAAATAAAGAAATAGATGAAATACAAGATTTAATAAAAGAAAAACTAGATGTAGAAATAGAATTTGACATGCCAAAAAGTCTAGGGTTACACAGCATAAGAAAAACATTCAAAAGAGAAATAGCAATATCAGAAACAAAATTCCATAGAGGTTCACTTCGTTCAGGACAAAAACTAGAAACAGAAGGAAGTTTAGTAATAATAGGAGATGTAAATTCAGGAGCAGAAGTTATAGCATCAGACAACATAGTAGTACTAGGTTCATTAAGAGGGTTAGCACATGCAGGAGCAAAAGGAAATGAAGAGGCAATAATAGCTGCAGGACTTATAGATACAGTACAAATAAGAATAGCAAACAAAGTAAAAGAAATAGATAGAGACGAAGAGCCAATACATAAGCAATCATGCGTAAGTATAATAGAAAATGAAATTGTAATTGAATAAAAAAACTTTAACTAATGAAATTGTAGTTGAATAAAAAACTTTAACTAATGAGTTGTAATGGAATAAAAAAATTTTAACTTTCGCATGATGCTCGTATGCAAGCAAACATAAAGGAGAGGCAGTGCCTTAATCGTAGAAATTTTAGCTAATAAGCAAAAAAATCAAAATCAAAAAAAGCAACTCATCCTTAACATCTTCCTTATAAAGAAAAAAAATTAAACCCAAAATAATAATATCATCTAAATATAAATCAAGCCCCAAAATCTCAATAATAGGCTCATCCATATTAGCCAAAAAAGGGTTAGTAAAAAAAATGGGACCAAATGAATTATATTTAGATGAATTATTATTTTTATTAACTCTATCATTATCTTCACAATAAGTCTCACGATTATTAGAATTTTCATTATTAACTTTATAATCATGTTCATTACTATCTACATTTGATTTAGAATCATCAACATAATTTTGATTATTACCATAACCTTGACCAAAATTAGAAAATTTTAAATCATTATTAAACTTATTAAAACTTTTATAATAATCATCATATGGTCTCATCAATTACCACCCCCTTTCTAAAAAATAAAAAAATCAATCCTTATCCTTAAGCAACTCAGCAATTTTAGCAACATTAAGAAGGTTTGCATATTGATCAAGCTTTTCCTTCTTACTATCTCTCAAATAAGGTTTCAAAGAATAAAGCAAATTTGACCTAGGATCATTAGAATCATTTAACTTTTCCATAACAGACTTCATCTTCAAAATAGTATTCATATCAATATTATTAAAATCAAATCCAGAAGAAGTTTTATTAGAAGACTTATTAAAATTACCATTATTACTAGAACTATTACTAGAAACATTAGTATCCGTAGAATTATTAGAACTATTAGACATTATAGAAGAAAAATTTTTAATCATATCAGGTGGAATTTGAGAAATAACATCATTTAAATCGCCCTTATTTAGCATATCTTTAAGCTTATTTATACTACTTTCATCAATATTAAAATTATCCAAACAAATCACCTCTATAAAATATATTCACTCAAAAATATAGTATGAAAAAATAAAAAAATAGTTACAAAATGCAAAAAAATTAACCTATTATGGAAAGCCGTAAAGGAATCACTTTAAAATACAATGTTACAGAAATATTAAAAAGATAAAAAAAGCAAAAAAAACTTGAAAAAAGTGGAAAAAAGAGTTATAATAGAAAATAGAGGGAAAATATCTATATAATATAAGAAGAAAAAGAAAAATAAAGGAGGTCAACCCCATGAAAAATCAAATATTCAAAGCAATTGTAAGTGTATTATTAATAATAGCATTAACAATGACAAACTTCATCTTTGTAGGAGCAAGTTTTATAAGTTATGCAGCAGATACAATCTCAACAAATCAATCAAACATAGGATTTAGTGCATACTTTAAAGATGGAGAAGGAAAAGAATTAACAACCAAAGAAACAAATTATAAACAAACAGAAGACTATCTATATGTACGCTTAGAAGTAAAAAAAGAAGGATACTTAACAAATGCAAAAATAACATTACAAGAAAACTCAAACTTTGAATTAGTAAGTAGCCAAAGCGATTATGTAGAAAAGGTAGAAGGAAAAGAAATAATATTACACAACCTAACAGCAGGAACTAATGTTGAAATACCAATAAAAATAAAACCTGTAAGAGAAGAAAAATTTAATACAGGCTTATTAAACATGGAAAGTGCCTTAAAAATAGAAGGAACATATAAAGACAGTTCCGAAAAAGACAAAAAAGTAGAAGCACAAAGAAAAGTAGAACTTATATATGCACAAAACATAACAGAACAAGACATTTTAAATGAAATAAACGTAATAACAAACAAAATAGACACAATAAATGGAGAGCAAAAAAGAGTAGTACAACTATTATGGCAAGTAGGTTTAAAAGAAAACAACTATCCAATAGAAAAAATAGAAGCAACAATAGAAGCACCAACTGTTCAAGACAAAGAAGCAAAAACAGAGCAACAAATATCATTAAATACAATGACCTCTTCAGAATATAAAAATGAAAACGACAAAAACATAATAAAACTAGAAAATAAAGAAAATGAAGACAAAAAAGTAGAATGGAAAACAAATGGAGCAGAAAGCATAATATTAACATATATTTACAACAAAGACATAAACTTAGACAATGTAGAGCTAAATCCACAAATAAAAATAAAATTATACAATCAAAAAGAGCAAACAGCAACATCAAAAATAACAATTGGTTCAGAAGAAAAAGATGGAATAGTAGAAATATCAACCAAAAATCAATCAGACGAAATATATAAATCAAAAGACCAATATATAACTACAACAGCACTAAAAGTAAACTTAGCAAAAGTAGTAGAAACAATAAAAATGCAAGAAAACCAAAGCACATACAAAACAAATGAACAAGAAACAGAAGCAGACATAGAATATAAAAGAACCTTAATCTCAAAAGAGCAATTTGACAAAATATTAGGAGAAGAAGGAAAAATAACAATAACAACCTTAGAAGGAGAAGTTTTAGGAGAAATAACATCAAAAACAACTCCAAATACACAAGGATATTTAACAATTAGATATGATAACAAATCAGTAAAAGCAATAAAAATAGAAACAAGCAAGCCAATAACAGAAGGAACAATATATTTAAACCACATAAAAACAATAAATAAAACACAAGAAGAAACACAAAAACAAGCAGAAGCATTAGAAAATACAATAACATATACATATAATGAAGAGCAACCAAAACAAGCAAAAAACAGCATAAAATTATTAAACACAATGACAGAAGCAAAAATAACAACAAACCAAACACAACTATCAACAATAGTAACAAACGACTTAGAAATGAAAGTACAATTACTATCAAACAACGAAAAATATGATTTATGGGAAAATCCAGAAATAACAATAAACCTACCAGAACAAGTAGAAAATATACAAATAAAAAACATACAAAAACTATATGATGACAATCAAGAATTTGGAGATCCATCATATGAAATAAATGGTAGACAAATAAAAATAAATCTAGCTGGAAAACAAAATCAATACAAAACAAACACATCAGTAGAAGGAATAACAATAGTAATAGAAGCAAAAATAGTAATAAACAAAAAAGCAGCAACAAGTGACGAATCAATAGGAATCACATATGTAAATCAAAAAGCACTTACATATGTAAACAACGCTACAGCTAACACAGCAATAAGCATAGTAGCACCAAAAGACATAACTACAGTAAACTCAATAAAAGAATTATCAGCAGAAACACTAGGTGAAGAAAAAGAAAAAACAATAATTATGCCAAAAAGTAGCGATCAAAAACAAGTAGAAGCACAAATAGAAGTAATAAACAGCAATAAATCAGCAATAAACGATGTAAAAATACTAGGAAAATTACCAACTAATAATAGTAAAAACAACATGGGAATAACACTTGCAGGAGAAATACAAGTAAAACAAGAAAATGCAAAAATATACTATACAGAAAATGAAAACGCAACTGATGATTTAGAAAAAACAGAAAACAATTGGAAAGAAAACATACAAGATGCACCACAAGCAAAAAAATATTTAATAGTAGCAAAACAAATTGCATCACAATCAAGTATAGAAGCAAAATATCCAATAACAATACCAGCAAACTTAGAATACAATGAAAAAGCAGAACAAGAATACACAATAACAGCAACAAACAATCAAACAAAATCAGTAACAAAAATGAACTCAAGCAAGATAATATTAGACACAGGAGTAGGACCAGTATTAGAAACAAAAATAGTACCAATGGTAGGAAATACAACCTTAGAAAATAATGCAACAGTAAAAACAGGAGAAGTAATAAAATATAAATTAGAAGTTACAAATACAGGTTCAGAAAATGTAGAAACAGCAACAATAGAAGGAAAAATACCAGAAGGAACAACCCCAGTAGAACCAATGAAATACTATGAATACACAGGTGCAGAATATTATCAAGAAACATCAGACGTAAAAACAGCAACAGCAACAATAAACAACCTAGAAGTAGGAAAAACAAAAACATTAGAATATGAAGTAAGAGTAAACAACAACACAGCAGAAGGAGCAAAAATAAGAAACGAAGCAAAACTAACATATGGAGAAGTAACAAAAACAAGCACAATAGAAAACACAGTAGAAAAAGCAGACATAAGAGTAAGCATAAAACGTATAACAAACAGAGAAACAGCAATATACACAGGAGATATAATAGAATATTTTGCAATAATAGAAAACATATCAAACGAAGAACAAAAAAATGTAACAATAAACACAAACATATCAGACAACTTAAATGTAGAAAAAGTAGAATTAAAAACAGGAGTTAAAGCAGTAAAAATAGAAGATGATGACGTAATGACAATGGAAGAATTGCAAGGAAATCTAAGCAAAGAAGGAACAAACGATGTAATAGAATTACCTGAAGCACAAGAAAATACAGACACAGTAACAACTAAAGAATTAGATTACGCATCAGAGCTAAACATAGGAACACTAGCAAAAGGAGAAACAAAAGTATTAGCATATACTACAACTGCAAAAAATAGTCAAGAAGAAAAAGCAAGTATATCAATAACAGCAAAAAATGGAAAAACAGAAAGTAAGTCAAACTTATGGGAAGACGAAATAATGCATTACTCAATAGAATCACAAATATCAACAAACACAGAATCACAATTTATAAAAATTGGAGATGAAGTAGACTACACAATAACACTAATAAACACAGGAAATGCACAATCTAAACTATTAATGTTATCAGATATAGTACCAGAAGAACTAGAAATAGAAAATATAAGCATAAACGGAAAAGAACAAGAAACATCAGAAACAAATAATATTGAAATACCATGTGTAGTAGATAGCAATTCTAAAACAGAAATAAACATCAAATCAAGTGTAGCATATCATGAAAATCAAGAAACAAAAGCAATAACAAACAAAGCAGAAGTAGCACTATATGGAGAAGTAATAAGTACAACTCCAGAAATAACACATATACTTCAAGCAAATTCAGGAGAATCAGAAGGAGAAACAAATCCAGTAGATACATACAAAGATCCAGATCAAGACGACAATGGAGAAATTCCTGGAGAAGGAAATGGAAGCGGAAGCGGAGACACACAACAACCAACAAATCCAGAAGTGCCAAGTGAACCATCAAATCCATCAAACGATAATGACATAGCAAATGGACAAAGAATGATAGTAGGAACAGTATGGAACGATGCAAATGGCGATGGTAAAAAAGATGCATCTGAAGCAAGAATATCAGATGTAAAAGTAAAACTACTAAATGTAGAAACAAACAATTTAGTAAAAGACCAATATGGTCAAGCAATAGAAGTAAAAACAAACTCAAGCGGTGTATACATAATAGAAAACTTAAAAAGTGGAAAATACATTGCAATATTTGAATATGATACAACAAAATATAAACCAACAACATACAAAGCATCAGGAATAGCAGAAAGTGACAACTCAAATGTAGTATCAAACGAATTAAACATAGAAGGAAAAACAAGCAAAGTTTCATCAACAGACATAATAGAAATAAAAGAAAACGACATATCAAATATAAACTTAGGATTAATAGAACTTAAAAACTTTGACCTAGAATTAAAGAAATATGTAAGTAGAATATTAATACAAGACTCAACAGGAACAAAAGTAACACAATTTGACAATTCAGAACTTGCAAAAGTAGAACTAAATGCAAAAACACTAAAAGGAAGCACAGTATTAATAGAATACAGCATAACAGTAACAAACAAAGGCGAAATAGAAGGATATGCTAAAAACATAGTAGACTACAAACCAAACGACTTAAACTTCAGCTCAGAAATAAACACAGACTGGTATATGCAAGATGGAGCATTACACAATACAAGTTTAGCAAACGAAAAAATACCAGTAGGAGAAAGCAGAACAATAACATTAACACTTACAAAATCAATGACAAGTGATAATGTAGGACGTACAACAAACATAGCAGAAATAGCACAAGACTATAATGAATTAGGAATAAAAGACAGCAACTCAATACCATCAAATAGAATAGGTGGAGAAAACGACCAAGGACAAGCAGATGTAATACTAAGCATTAAAACAGGTGGAGCAGTATATGCAGGCATAATAATAATAGCAGTAATTGTTTTATCAGCAATAATATTCATAATAATAAAAAGAAAAACACATGAAGAAATATAAGCGAAAGGAGGAAAAAGAATAATGAAAACAAACATAAAAAGAATAATAATAAGTCTAATCATTCTTTTAGCAGGAATACTACTAAATAATACCAATTCTATGGCATATACATATAACACAGATGGATTAAGATTAAATGGAGAATACTTCTTTAACTTACCAAGAGAAGAAAACAATGATAACGTTTTCTGTGCTGAAAAAAATGAAAGACTATGGACATCTGGAGCAGATTATAGATTAATTTCACATGTGTCAATAAAAAATGATGTAGCAACTGCAGAAGGAAAAAGCTTACAAATAGCTGATAAATACAATTTAAGAATAGCAACTGCAATAAACATATTAAACACAGGAGGAAATCCAAGTCAATTACAAAAATACATGTGGGGACACTTAGACGATTGGGTAAGAACCATAGGATATAGATTTGGAATAGATCGAGACTTTGCATCTGCAATTGCAAATGAAAATTATGAAGACTCATATGAAACTACAGTAAATAGAAAAGCAGAAGAATATGGAAAACAAATAGAACAACCAAAAGATATAACCAGTAGAGATGATATAGAAGTAAAAGTAAAAACAAATCAAAACTCTGGAAAAAAATATCTAAGAATTGGACCATACAAAATTAGCAACTTAAGCACAGGGCTAACAAATCTAAAAATATATGATGCAAATGGAGAAACACTAAGTGGAACAAGAGTATTAATATATGAAAGAAATGAAAGAGGAGAAAACACTGAAAAATGGATAAATGTAGATGAAAAAAATCAACATAACGAAGAAATAGAAATAAGAGACAACAAAAACTTCTACATTTGTATACCAACAGATACAGCAATAGAAAAAATATCTAAAATAACAGCAAAAACAGCTTATCAAAAAACAACAGTAACAGCAGATCTTTACTTCTTTAAATGTATAGACTCACATGGAAACCTAACAGCAGCAAGATGGCAGAACTTAGTAGTAACAGATGGAAACTGTGAACAAAAATTAGAAAATGTAAACTTAACTTTACCAGGAATAGACTTACCAGATGGAGAACTACAAGTAATAAAAGAAGATGCACAAACAACACAAAGGGTTGCAAATGCAGAGTTTACAATATGTAGATTTAGTGTAAGTGAAGACGGAAACTGGTATAAAACAAGCAAAGAAAATGGATATTACACAAAAACAAGAAACTTAGCAACAGATAGAAATACAAAATATAAAAGAGAATTTATAAGACAAACAAGCACAGGCACAATAAAATACCAAGAAGAAAATGACACATCAATGTATGACTATGGAACAGCACATACATCTTATAGATTCAAGACAGGAACAGATGGAAAAATAGAAATAAAAAATCTAAAAGTAGGAGATTATCTTGCAGTAGAAATAGTAGCACCAGAAGGATACAAGCTAAAAGAAGGAATAATATCTTTAGGAAAAGTAATATCTGCAATAGTAACACAAGCACCAATTATACCAAATGAACCAAAAGATGGAGAATTAACCATAATAAAAGAAGATCCATACAAAAAAGATGGAGAAACACAATATGTAGATGGAGCAACATTTGTTATATGGACATATGAACAAGAAACAAGAGAAGGAAAAACAGGTAAATGGTATAAAATAGATGAACAAACATATGTAACAAGTGACGATTCAAGATATGAAACACAAGTACAAGATAAAACAACAACATATAATAGAAAATATGTAGGAAACTATGATCCAAATGGAGACGGAAATCTAATTTTCGGTCAATGGAAAATAGGAATGGAAAAAGCTGTGCAAGACACAAACTTCCACTTTATAACAAAAAATGGTGGAAAAATAAAAATATCAAATCTAAAAGTTGGTCAATACTTTGCAAAAGAAATAATAGCACCAGAAGGATATGAATTAATACCAGGAGTAATACAATTAGGAGAAGTTGTAGAAAATAGACCTACAGAAAAAATAGTTACAGAAATACCTACACCAGCAGATATTAACTTAGTAAAAGTAGATGAAGACAATAATGAAATAGTACTAAATGGTGCACAATTTAAATTTAGACACTCAACAAGAGGATATTTAGTAATACAAAATGGAGAAATTAGCTTTACAGATGATTTCAATAGTGCAACATCATTTGAAACAGGAATAAATGGACAAACCGAAGGTGATGGTAAAATTTACTTAGCAGGAGTACCATCTGGAGAATACCAAGCATATGAAGTTGTAGTACCAGAAGGATATGAAGTAACTAGTGAAGGACCAACAACATTTGTAGTACGTAACACTGTAACAAGTCCATATATGGTAAAAAACAAATTAAAATATATAAGCTTAACAGGATATGTATGGGTAGATAAAGAAAACCCAGACAAAAGCAATACAACACAAAGATTTGACAACTTATATACAGCAGACAGAGATGCATTAGTACAAAATGTTATAGTAAAATTAGTAGACAGCAATGGAAACATTGTAGTAAATCAAGAAGGAGTACAATGCGTACAAATAACAGGAGTAGATGGTTCATACACATTTAGTGAACTATTACCAACAGAAGTAGAAAACTACCATGTAGAATTTGAATACAATGCATTAAAATATGAACCTGTTACACCTTCAACATATACACAACTAGAAGATGGAAGCAAACAAGAAATACCAAATGGTTCAAAAGCAATAGAAAGAACAAGTGAAAGAGAAACATTTAACAATGGATTTAGCTCAGTAGAAGCAAATACAAACACATCAAGTATAACAAAAGACCAAAATGGAAATACAGTAAATACATTAAACTATACTATTTCAGAAAATGAAGGACAAGAAATAGCAACATTACAAGAAGCAAACTTTGGAGCAGACAATGTAAATGAAATAAGCTCAAACGGAAGCACTTCAATATTTGCAATAAAAGCATACACAAGTGAAACAGACTATAAAATAACACCAAATGGAACACCAAAAATAGAAAACATAAACTTAGGACTAAAACTAAGAGAAAGACCAGACATATCATTATCAGAAGACCTAGCTTATGTAGTAGCACAAATAAATGGATATGGACACACATATGAATATAACAAGAGATTTGAGCATCTATTTGACGAAAACAACACACCAAAATACAGTGGAGGAATAGACAACCTAGGATTAAAATATCAAGAACTATACAATGAACCACAATCATATAGAAGAACAGTATACAAATCAGACTATGAATTCACATATCCAGAAAACTCAAGCAAAGAATTAAAACTATCAATGATATATGCAGTAAGGCTAGTAAATGAAAGTATAAGCAATTTAACAACAAAAATAAACAGCATAGTAACATACTTTGACAAAAACTATCAACTAGTAGCTGCAGGAAGAGAATTAGAAACTACAAACAGTCCAGACTCAGCAGCAATATATGGTGTAAAAAAACAAATAGAAATAGGTCAAACTGAGCAAGCAAACAATGATTATAACAAAGCATTACTAAACAATTTAAACTCACAAATAGAACAAAACAAAACAGACACAATATACTTACAATTTGAACTAAACAAAACAGCATTACAAACAAAACTAGCTGGAAACACAAGTGCAAACCTAAACAACATATCAGAAGTATATTCATACGCAACCTATAAAGACCAAAAAATATATGCAGGTGTAGACACAGACTCAAACCCTGGAAACGTAGATATAAATAATGTAAAATATCAAGATGACACAAGTAGAGCACCAGAATTAACATTAGAAATATCTGATGAAGCAAGAAAAATGACAGGAACAGTATTTATAGACAACAATATAAACGGTCAAGACCTACAAAAAGGACAAGAAAGAAAAGGAAATGGAATATATGACGAAGGAGAAGCGGGAGTTCCAGAAATTCCAGTAACCCTAACAGAAAACAGTGGAACACAAAAAGTATATAATGCAAATACTAATGCAGAAGGTAACTTTGAAATAACAGGATACATCCCAGGAGATTACACACTAACATACACATGGGGAGGACAAAGATACACATTAAACAGCAATCAATACACAATAACAGTACAAGACTATAAAGGAACAATATTTAACAAAGAAGCACATCAAGGAAACATGTGGTATAAAACAAATCCTGAACAAAGATACACAGACGCAACAGACAACTATCAAACAAGGCTAGAAATAGACGAAGAAATAAAGAACAAAATAAAAGAAGAAAATCCTACATATACTCAAAACACAATGGTATCTACATCACCTGCAATGGGAATAGGGGTAGAAATAGAAACAACCTCAACTGGAGATTCATATGAGCAAACAATTAAAAACTTAGACTTTGGTATAATAGAAAGACCAAAACAAGAAATTAAGCTAATAAAAAGAGTATCAAATGTAAAAGTAACATTACAAAACAAAAATGTAATAATAGATGCTAATATAGATGAAGATGGAAAAGTAACAGGTGAACACAAATATTTAACATATATACCACAATCCGGAGCAGAAGGAAGTACAGTATCAGCAATGGTAAGAATGGAAATGGATAGTGAACTATTACAAGGAGCAACACTTCAAGTAGAATACACAATAAAAGTAGAAAACAACAGTGAAATAGACTATGTAATAGCAAAAGAAGGAGAAACAATAAAAGGAGCAAACTACTATCTATATGGAGATACAACAGGAGAAACATTACTAACAATGTCACCAACAAAAATAACAGACTTCTTAGACAAAGAATGGGCATATGAAACTCCAATAAACTCAACACATTGGGATGTTCAAGAATCTGAATCAGAAATACAAGAATTTGTAACAGAAGATTTATCAACAACTAAAATAGAACCAGGTAGAAATACACAAATAACAATGGTAGTATCAAAACTACTAGCTAGTTCAGACAAAGATGTGCAATTAAAAAATGAAGCAGAAATAACAGACCTAGAAAAAGTATCAGGAACAGACATACTATTATCAACTCCAGGAAACTACGAACCAGGATTAACAAGAGCATTAGAGCTAGACGAATTCGTAGCAGAACAAGTAGTAATAACACCAAATACAGGACATAACAAAGAATACATTATACCAGTTGCAATAGGATTAGGAGTATTAGCAATACTAGGAACAGGAGTTGTAATAATTAAAAAGAAAGTACTAAAAACAAAATAATAACATAATGATAAAAAAGTAATCCTCCAATATAATTGGAGGATTACTTTATAATTATTAAAAAATCCAACTTTTAGTTGGATTTTTTTGCATCTTTAAAATTACTAATAAACTTACAAAAAAAATTATTTATTAACTACGCATAAACCAATTACAAGCCAAAAAATAAAACAAAAAATGACAAAATGAAACAAAAATGAAATGAAAATTTAATATAGAAGTTTCAAAATCATATAAAACTATTTCCGTAAGTAAAAAATAGACATAAAAAAAACATTGAAAAATAAAGGCATTGCAATAGAAAAGAAAAAAAAGTAATATAATAATAGCCGCAAAATGTGTAAATAAAAGAAAGGAATGTTAGTGTCATGAAAAAAATCTTAAAAACATTACTAGTATTAAACATAGTAACAATACTACTATTATTAGACTTTACTGTCTTAGGAAAAGGAATAATAAAATCAATAGCAGCAGGT
>CANRPI010000002.1 GCA_947632475.1 uncultured Clostridia bacterium
AAATTTTTATTTATTTTATCACAAAGAAGTTCTATCTGTTAAATTTATTGCGAAAAATTTTTATTCCTCAATGCTGTACTTTTTCTATATTTTTTATTATTATTTGTTACACAAATATGCCACAAAGAAGCATCTTCGTGGCACATCAATTAATTACTTCATTCATTACTTTTGATAGATACTTCATACTAGTTAAACATTGTTCTAATGTATTTCCAGTTGCACCAACTTCAATTATACTAGCATATTTGCCAGTATGTTGGTTATATCTTGAATCTGTAAGCATTATTGGTTTAAATAAACCTGGATATAGTTCTTCAGCTTTTTCTTGAATCTTTATTGCAAATTTTAAATTTTGGTTCCAATTTGGATGCCAAAGTCCGCCCGCATTTGTACCTATAACAAACATTATTTGTGCAGCTTCATCACTATCGCCGATTTTTACAGTAGGTGCATAATCACTTCTGGAGCCTATTGCATCTCTATGTAAGTCTATTATTATATCTGATGGGTTATTTGCTAAAATATTTTGCACGGTGGTAAGTGAACGTGTATAAGAACCATTATATGCAGGATAATCATGGTAATCTGTGCTATGTATTACATTATAATTGTATTGTTTTAAATAATTTTCTAATTCTGTTCCAACTCTTACAACTGTAAAATTCAAATCTGTAGTTCTAAAATTTCCAGTGGGAGTATATGTGTATTTTTCACTTGAAGTATAACTTTCACAACTATGTGTATGAAAAATTACTATATTTTTATTTTCTACAGTTATATCAGGAGTAAGCATTTCTTGTGTCAATTCATATCCACTTTGATTCTTAATTTTTACTTTTCCATATTCTACATTGTAATTTTCACTTATTGGATTATTTGTTATAATTTGAGTAGATAAACCTGTTCCGTGCAAGTTCTATATTGCTTTGAGAATTGTTTTCTTCTGAATCACTAGCTTCTTCTAAAGAATTATTATTTGCTAATTCTTCATTTTGATTATTTGATTTTTCTTCTGTGATTTCTAAACCTCTCATTGTACTAATTTGTGTATCTAACATAGATTGTAAAATATCATGATTTTCTATTATTTCGTCTTCATTTGCTACTTTTCTATATTCTTCATTAAGATTTTCTACAGCTGAAATAGTTCTATCCATGCATGTTAACATATTATTTTCAGATATTATTTGTATGCCTTCCTTTACATTTTCTTTTACATTTTTTAATATGCTATCTTGATTATTTTTACTTTTTGTATTTCCTATATATTTACAAATAAAAGATATGATTAAAACCGTAATTATCATTCCAAAAAAATATCTTATTATATCTTTCATTTTTAATACAGTTACATTAAACATATTTTTCCTCCACAAGCAAATAGCTTTGCCCTCTTTTGTCCTTTTAATATTTATATGCAAACTGTATTAAAAATAGAACTAAAAAACATTTAATAAATAGGTATGTATCAACTTATACATACCTATTTATTAAATTAACTTTTTAAATTAAACTTTTTTCCAAAACCAGTCTAAACTGTTATCAATGGTCTTTTTACCATTTGCTTTAGCTTCAATATCATCTACCCATAAATATGATAAAAATGATATTAATATAAAGATAAAGTCTATTGCTACACATCTAGATAATGTAGTTGTCATATATCTAAATTCTTCAGCTAAAGTTGCCATTTGTGCTACATGAATTATAAGTAATATTAAATAAGCAAATAATGTTATAGCTGCTATATAACTCTTTTTTATCTCTTGTGCTAAAAATATTAATAGAACTGTTGCAGCGAGCATTAATATTAAAGTTAATGGATTTGATATATCAAAAATAAACATATTTTCCCCTCCGCCCTTCTTTTGTTTTATTATATATTATCATTATTATCTTTTTTTATCAATATATTTATTTGTCATTTATATTAATTTTATATGTCATTTTTGTTTCAATTGCATTACAATCAGTCTGTTACTACTTTAATTTTTTTTCTATTAAATTTGCAATTTCTTTTGCTTTTTTTGTTATATATTCTTGATCTTCGCCTTCTATCATTACCCTAACTAATGGCTCTGTTCCTGATGGTCTAATTAATACTCTACCATTTCCTGCAAATTCTTTTTCTAATTTTTCTATTGCTTCTTTTATTTCTTTATCTTCCTCATAATTGTATTTTTTATTAGCATCCACTTTTGCATTTATTAAAACTTGTGGATATATTTTTACTAATTCTCCTAATTCTGAGGCTTTTACATTTTCTTCTAAAATTGCTGTTATTAACATTAAAGATGTTAATATTCCATCTCCAGTTGGATTATAATCTAATAATATTACATGTCCAGATTGTTCTCCTCCTAGATTAAATCCATATTTTAGCATTTCTTCTAAAACATATCTGTCTCCTACTTTTGTTTGTAAAAATTCTAGTCCATTATCTCTTGCATATTTATTTAAACCTAAATTACTCATAACAGTTGCTACTATTGTGTCTTTGTTTAATTTTCCTTCTTTTCTTAACTTTCTTGATATTATTGCTAATAATTTATCCCCATTTATTTCATTTCCTTTTTCATCAACTGCTAAACATCTGTCTCCATCTCCGTCATATGCAATTCCTAAGCTTAATTTGTTTTCAACTACATATTTTTTTAACATGTCTAAATGGGTTGAACCACAATTCTCATTTATATTTATTCCATTTGGATTATTATTTATAATCTTATGTTTTATTCCTAATGTTGTAAATATTTTTTCAGCAACCTTATATGTTGCCCCATTTGCAGTATCTATTCCTACTACAAAGTCATCTCTATTATATTTCTCTATTTGCTCATCGAAATTTTTTCTGAAAAAGTAAACATATTCATCTGCTAAATCTAAGCAATATTCTGAAACTCCAATTTTATCATTTACAGCTGTTAACTTATCTAATTTTCCTGAATCCATTACTTCTTCTATTTCTTCTTCTAGACTATCAGATATTTTTGTTCCTTTATTGCTAAAATATTTTATTCCGTTGAATTCATATGTATTATGTGAGGCCGAAATTACCACCCCTGCATCTGCTTTTAGCTTTCTTGTTAAATATGCAATTGCTGGAGTTGGTATAACTCCTACTAATTTTACATTTGCACCTATACTTAAAAAGCCTGCCATTAAAGCACTTTCTATTAATGTCCCAGATATACGTGTATCTCTACCAATTAGTATTGTTGGACTTTTAGTTGTATGTTTAGATAAAACATATGCTCCAGCTTTCGCAACTTTATATACTAGTTCTGGAGTTAGCTCTGTATTAGCTATTCGTCTTATTCCATCTGTACCAAAATATTTTCTCATATTTACTCACATCCCTTTCTTAGGTACAAATTGGTTGAAAAAGAATTTAATTATTTTTCAACCTTTTCTTTGTTCTTAACTCTTTTACTATTATCTTTTTTTAAATTTTATTAACATTTTTTCTTTTAACGACAATTCAATAGGAATTGGTTCTTCTATTTCTATCTTTTTATTGCTTAATACTAATTTTGGATTTGTAGTTGTTAATTTTTCTACATATTCTTCACCTATAATACTATTTAATTCTTCTAGTATTTCTGGTATTCTAGGATATATAGTGTTTTGTCTATGCACATCTGTTCCTAGAAAATGTATCATATTGTTTTCCAAAAATTTTTTTACAATAATTTGCGCTTTTTCTCCATACATCCCTATAACACTACCATAATTTGATTGCATTAATACTCCTTTTTGCACTAAGTCATATATTAATTCTGGCTCTTTTTGAACAAAACTGTATCTTTCTGGATGTGCTAATATAGGTACTAATTTATATTGTAACATTTCATATATAACATCATATAAATTCATAGGCTCAGCATTTAATGGCATTTCAAATAAAACATAACTAGTTTCATTTATAGTTGATGCTTTACCTTCTTCTAATAACTTTACTATGTTTTCTGAAATATATATTTCATTTCCTAAATATAACTTTATATCTATATTTTTATTCTGCAAATTTTCATATATAGCATTTATCCATACTTCTCTTTCTGGACTATCTGTTTCATAATATCCTTCCATATAATGTGAAGTAGATATTATTGCATCAAATCCCACTTCCTTTGCTTCCTTTATCAAATTAAAAGTTTCTTCTATACTTCTTGACCCATCATCTATATTAGGTAAAATATGTGTGTGCATATCTATCATTTTTCTTTTGACCTCTCTTTTATGTAATAATTTAAATTATTGCAATGTTTTCTTTTCACTATCTATATATTCATTTATCTGTTTTAAAATGTCTTGGGTTTTTTCCAATGATACTCCTTTTTGATTTCCTAGCTGTATTTTGTTATTTAATGATTGAGTAGTATTGTTCTTATTCTTTATTTCTCCTACTCTATTATTAATACTTTTTTTCGTGGGTATTCTATCATTTTTTCTTTGCTTATTATTATTTTTTTTAATAGTAGTATTAATCTGTGTTTGAGTATTTTGTATTGTTTTTGTTTGTGGCATATTAGTTGACCCATAATAATATGCTTGTTGATATCTTCTGGTTGATACTGGTACTTTATTTAATACTATACCTGATATATTTCCGCCTACATTTTGTATGTTTGTAATTATTCTTCTTAAATCATCTTTTCTTGTTTGTTTACTTGCTGTTACTACTATTGTAGAATCTACTAGTCTTGTAAGTATTAAAGAGTCTGTTACTAATTGACTTGGTGTACCATCAACTATTACTATATCATAAATTTCTTTTAATTGGTCTAATAAATTAACCATTTGTGGTGAGATTAATAATTCTGATGGGTTTGGTGGTATATTTCCAGCTGAAATTACGTCTAAATTTGGAATATCAGTTCTTTGTACAAAATCTTCAAAGTTTTCTGAAGTCTCTCCATCATCATGTACAGATACCCCTGATAAGTAGTTTGATAATCCTGGTCTTGGTGATACTCCAAAAATTGAATATTGTCTTCCTTTTCTCATATCTGCATCTATTAATATAACATTTTTACCAGTTTGTGCAAAACCAACTGCTAAGTTAGAAGAAACCCAACTTTTTCCTTCACCTGGCAAAGTTGAAGTTATTAGTATTGTTTTTAAATTTTTCTTTGTGTTCATAAATTGTATATTTGTTCTTAATGTTCTAAATATTTCTGATATAGGAGATTTAGGATCTTGGTGTACTATAAGTTCTTTTCTCATTACTTTCTACCTCCTTTTTTTGACTTTTGTTTTTTTCTTTGTATTTGAGTATTTGCTTCATAAATTGGTATTGCTGCTAATACTGGTAGTTTATATATTCTTTCTATGTCTTCTTGTGTTTTTATTGTTGTATCTAGCATATTTGCTGTTAGTACATACATTACAGCTATTACAAGCCCTATAAATACAAATATAACAATATCTTTTATATGGTTTATATTTGATGGCGAATTTTCAACCTCTGCCTCATCAACTATATGAACATTGTTTATGTTATACGTTTCAGAAACTTCATTTGAGAAAACTTTTGCTATTTCATTTGCTATTCTTGCAGCATATGTAGGATTATAGTTTGTAACAGATATCTCAATCATTTCTGTATCTTTTACAGTTGTAACTGTTACATTATTTCTTAGTTGATCTTCTTCTACATCTATTTCTAAGTTTGATATAACTTGTCTTAATACTTTTTTGCTTCTTACTAATTCTCTATAAGTTGGTACTAATTTTGAATTTATTGTTATATCAGTTGTTGTAATTGCATTTGTTGTTTCAGTTGCATCTGTAGTATTATTTGAAGTTGCTAAAAGTAGTGAGGTTCTTGATGTATACATTGGAGTTGTAAATCCTATTGTATAAACTACTCCTATTACTGCAAATATTAATACTATTAATATTATTTGAAGTTTCTTACTCCAAAATATTTCAAATAGTTCTTTTAAATCTAATTCTTCCATTTTCCTCTCCTATCTAATTTTGTTACTAATTTTAAAGTTTTTTTCACATACAAACCTTATAAAAGCAACTTATTTTTCATTTTCTTCTGTATATTTTGCCTTAATTATGTTATGTAGTAAATTTGCTACTATTACAAGTATTATACCTGTTATAAGTAAAATAACTCCGTAACTATTTATTGTTCCTAATATACCTGAAATTGTGTCTCTTAATACTTTTGAAATTGCTTCACTTAATATTGTAATAGTTTGTACTTTTATTTTTGCATTTATAAAACCATTTACCACAACTAAAAATGCACCAGATGATATTAACGAAATTCCTGTAAATGTGAATATTTTATAAATTCTTCTTAAACTTATAACTACTAATATAATAGCACTTACTCCTATTAAAATTAATGATGCTTTTTGTACTATTTTTGTATATTTCATTACTTTATGATACATATTATTTATTTGCTCTTCAGCATTAAAATGTAATATTGTATTTGTGTATTCTTTACACATTTTATCTACTAATGTATCTACTGCTTTTTGTTCTGTAATAGTTAATTTTCCTACTGTATTTAATATATTTTGATTAATTCTATCTTTTATTTCTTGTGTATCTATTTCTTCTTCTATTCCATCATATAAATTGGTTATTATTATGTTTGTATCTTTTTTTATCTTCTCTTCAGTTAATACATTGTCTAGTACTTCTTTGTCTAGTCCTGATTGATATATGTAATTTTCAAAGTTTGATTCTGCTTCTTCATGTATTTTACTATAATAATTTGTTTTTTCTAGTTGGTCTAATACGTAGTTTTTATTTAAAATAGTAGAAGAAGCTATGTTAATTAATATTAAACATATTATTGATATTGTTAAAATTATTGATATTATACATCTTATTATTTTTTTTACTGTTTTCAATCGCTTTTCCTCCTTCTATTATTTTACTAATTCTGCATATACTACATATCTTTGAGTTGTATATCCTATGTTTCTGAATGGATAACATGTATATACCATTAATATTTCTTTTTCAGTTTGAATTGGTAATTTTTCTACTTCTGTTTCTTTTATTAATTGCATATCATATATTTTGTATGTATATTGACCATATGAGGTTTTGACTGTTATTTCATTTCCTATTTGTAATTCTGAAAATCTTCTAAATACGTTTGCAGAGTTATGTCCCATGTATATTATTGAACCTCCTTCTCCTGGAAAGTAACTTCCACTAGAATGTCCAACTCCTTTTTTTAATATTTCTAATGTGTCTCCATAATATACTGGTAAATTAACATCTATTTTTGGTATTTCTATTGTTGCATATTGTGTTCCATATTCTGGATAGTGTTCTAATCTGTTACTATTACTATTTATTACAGGTTCTACTACTTCTTTGTTTGATATATCTATTGATACTTTGCTTATTAAAGAAATAGTCTCATCTATTTCTGCCCCAAAAAATAGACGAATCCCTAGCATTAATGCTATTGTAATAAATAAAGCAACTATTACGTTTATAATAGTTGCTTTTATTGTTTTTCCAATAATTTTATTAAGCATTAGCAAATTTCTTTCTAGCTATCATTCCTGCAGCTAGGGCTACTACTGCTACTGAAGAAACAACTAAAACTACATTTACACTATTTCCTGTATATGCTAATTTTCCTAATGTATCTGCTGAAATTGAATCAAGTAATGTTCCATTTTCATCGTAAACATTTACTCCATCAGATTTGAAATCTAATGTTACATCAGCAATGCTAGCTGCTTGGTTTGCTAAACTTTTTAATTGAGCTTTTACATCAGCTGGTAAAGATTTAACATCAGTTGTACCATTTTCTTGCATTACTTTATCTGCTTGATTTGCTAAAGCTAAAATTTCATTGCATTCTGCTTCTGTTAATGGATGATCAGCTAAGTATCTTTCCATTTTTACTTTTTCAGATGCTTTCATTCCATATTTAGCTCCAATAGCATATAATTCATCTTGTAATGTGTCTGATGTTGCAGCATTTACTATTGTTGTAGCTAACATTGCTACCATTACAAATAGTACTGCAATTGTAATTAGTTTTTTCATTTTTAAATTCCTCCCTTTGTTCAAACTATTAACATTATACCATTTATAATTTTATTATGCAATAGTTTTTTTATATTTTTTATACATTTTAGTTTATATACTAAAAAAATATTTACATATAATCTAAATTGTATAATATTATATACTTAAATTTTATTTAGAATAAAGCAACTATATAAGTATATAAGTTTTACAATAGTTGCCTTATTATTTTTGAAAACAATTATGCATTAACTGCTAATTTTTTTCTTACTACTACTGTTGCAACCATAGCAATAGCAACTACTGAAGAAACAACTACAGCTATATTTACATTGTTTCCTGTATATGCTAATTGTCCTATTGTGCTAGCTGTTATAGATTCAATTAGTGTACTATTCTTATAAATATCAATTCCATCAGTTTTGAAGTCTAATTCCACTCCAGCAATATCAGCAGCTTCAATTGCTAAACTTTTTAATTTAGCTTTTACATCAGATGGTAAAGATTTGTAAGAAGTTGTATTATTGTCTTTCATAATTTGATCTGCTTGTTGTGCTAATGCTAATATTCTATTGCAATCTGCATCTGATAATGGATAGTCATGTAAATATTTTTCCATTTTTACTTTTTCTGCTTCTTTCATTCCATATTTAGAACCAATTGCATATAATTCGTTAGCTATTGTATCTGTTGTTGCAGCATTTACAACTGTAACTAATACCATTGTTAGCATAACAAACAATAAAGCTATTGTTAAAAGTTTTTTCATTTTTTTCTCCTCCTTTTTTTTTTACTATCGGCATTATACCACTTATAAATTTTATATGCAATAGTTTTTTTATTTTTTATAATTGCTTATTTTATGCAAATTTTAAAAATAATATATAGAATTAGAAATAAACTTTGCATAAAGTTACATTTTTAAGATTAAATGCTTAATGCTTAATGTTTCATTTTTTCATTTACTATCTTTTGAATTGTATTATAATCATATCCTGCTGAAGTTAATCTATTTATTCTTTCTTGTCCGTTTCCCCATTTTCCTGCAATCACTTCATCAGCAATTTGTTCATTAGTTTTTTGAGTTGATGTGCTTGAAGGATTTATTCCAGTACTTGATATTAAATCTGTATACAAATAATTAGTATCTACACTTCCTCCAATACCATTTATATTTCCGCTTGAAGAATTTTGCCACATATCATGTTCTCCTTGATATGCTTGTCCACTTAATCCATAATGTGCAATCCAAGTTGCATACTTTGATTTAAGTATTTCTTTATTTAAGAAATTGTCATACCAATTTCTATTTGCATATACACCTGCTTTTAATCCATTATTCTCCATCACTGTATTAAAAGCTATACTTATATTGGTTAGTTTTTCTCTTCCTAAATTTGATATACTAGAATCTTCCATATCTATAAAAACTGGTAGTTCAAAACTTTTTCCATTTAATCTTTCTATTGTCCAACTTCCTCCTGAAATAGCTGTATCTTCTGAATTGCAATAACAATAAACATATATACCTATTGGGATTCCTAGTCTTTTACACTCATTATAATTTCTTTCAAATTGCTTATCTACTGTATGATTATTATGGTTACCTATCCAACCAACTCTTAATATTGCAAAATTAATTTGACCTTTTACTAAATCCCAATTTATTACTCCATTGTTTTCTGAAACATCAATACCAAACATATTTCTCCTCCTAATATATGATTAGTTTTTATAGTCGCTATCAATTATTTTTGTTAATATTTCTTTTTTAAATTCTTCATCTTTTGAATCACGAATTAAATCCATAAACTTTCTATCATTCTCCATTTTGGCTAAATTATTGAAATAATTTTGTTTATCTTTATCCGTTTTATTAAACAAATATAAAATTGTTGCTGAAAATATATCTATAAAGCTTCCAGAAATAGTGCCTACAACTAAATCTTTTGTTAATCCTGCAGCATAAACTGCAAAACTTCCTATTATTAATAATATTCCAACCCATATCATAAAAATTGCATTTTTTACAATTAAATTACTTTGCTTTATTGCGTCTTGATGATATTCTGCTATAAGAGTCGGTGAGCTTTGCAATTCAAAGTTATAATCATTATCTTGTATTTCATTATCATTACTACTTATTTTAATATCATTAGCCACATTATACCTCCTTGTCTTCTTTCTCATCTATTATACAATCCAAAACAAGTGCATTTACAAGTGCTGTATTTCCACAGCATCCGCAAGTTACAGCAATAAATGGCTGAAATCTTCCACCTAAATTCATTTTTTTATCTTCTTCTACTTTTACTATGGTTACAATGTTTGGATCAGCTGTCCATTTATGGTCATTACAATATGGACAATGAACATTTTTCCATTTTTCATCTAATTGTTTTAGTAATTTTTCTTTATCTACTTGCATTTTTACCCCCTGTTCTTTATGATTAGATAAGTTTAATAACTTATCTAATCATAATATTTTTAAGATATTATCATTGCAAAATGTGCTGCTTGAACTGTTTTATCTTCTTTGTCATAATACTCTATACCTATTGCAAAAGTACCATCTGAACCTGGTAAGCATAAAATTTTAGTAATTAAAACATATTCACAAACAATTGAATCTAATTCTGGAGATGGTTTAAAGTGTATAAATCTTCCTTCTTTTGTTCTGAAAAATACTTCTGCATGTCCAACTCCTGCTACTAATCCAACTGGTCTATCTAGTCCTAGGAAGTTTTTCGTAATTAATGATTTAACTAATTCTGTATCTTCCATAGTTGTAAAGTTCATTGGTGTATGTACTGAGCCTCTTGCTCCTAGCTCAAATGTACGAGCTAAATAGTGGTGTATTTGCATTTCGTTAGGTGCTGACTTATCTAATCCACCTTTGTGCATACGATTCCACAAATCTTCTACTTCGCTTCCTTGTGATGGTAAATATCCTAAATTTGCAAGAATTGTATGAACTGAACATGGGAAACAAGAATTTTGATATTTCATTTCTTTAAATGCAAAGAATTTGTCAAATTTATACCATTTTCCTTTTTCATTATCACCACTTGGTCCACCTAGTACAACTGGTCCACCAGGTGTAAATACTGTTCTAGGGCCATTTGAAGGCATTGGTTGAGGTTTTCCTACTTGTGATGGATCAAAGTTAAATGGTGCATATTGTATCTCCAAGTCAGTTGTATTATTATCTGATGCTGGTCCAGATTCTCCTATATCTTTTGGATTTATATCTACATATGGTGCTAAAGTTGTTCCACTAATTGCAAATGTTCTTTTATTTATTAAATTAAATATTTGGTCTAATATTACAAATGTTCCATCCCATGCTAGACCTGTAAAATCTAATATTCTAACTCTAATATTTCTAGCATTTGGTGGGAATGGTATTGTTGCAAAAAATCCAAGTGTTCTATTTATTCCATTTCCTTCCCATCGTTTCTTCGTAACAATTGCTTGTCCATTTTGTCCATAATCAACTTCTTCCCATTCAATGTTAAATTGTGATACAAATCCTGCATTATGTCTTAACTCTATACTTCCTGATGTAAATATTTGTGATTCTGTTGTTATATATTCTGTTGAACCTTGTACACTTGCAATTGCATTGTCTTTTAAGAATGCAACTGTATAAGCTATTGGCAATGGTGGGTTTTGTGCTGTAAATTCTGCATTTTGACTTATTAAGTCATTAACTTGTGATATAATATTATCTGTGTCTAAATTTCCATTAATTATTACAGGTTTTCCACCTATTGTAATAACTGTGCAATTTATGTTTTTATTTAATTTCTTAGTTTCTAAATCACTCTTTGTTTCTAAAGAACCTTTGTTAAATTCTAATGATGCATCTAAGTGTGCTTTTAATTCTGTTGAACTCATATTAGATTGAAGTAGTACATATACCTCACGTCCATATTGAACATTTTGAACATAAGCTGGTGGATTTTGATTATTTGTTTTTTGTGCTACCTCATCCCATGTTACATCATCTGCAAAAACATCAGCTGGTTTTTTTGGTAATTCTGCTGAAACTGTATAGAAAATTTGTCTAAATTGAACTAAATATGCAGAGCTTTCTTGTTTTGATATTGCATCAAAATTAATTCCTAATTTGTCTTTCATATATTGCACATCTACTCCAAAACTTAAAGCCATTGAGTTTTCATTGAATAATATATTCTTTTTAAATTGTGTATTTGCTGCTATTGTAAAATCTTTGGACTTTGTTTGTAACCAGTTATTAATAAGCTTACTTGTTGCTGCACTTACTCCTGCAAAGTCATAATTCTCAACTAGCATACTATTATCATCTTCTAGTCCTGGTAAATCTATTGTGATTTTTCTTGGTCTCATATGTAATACTAATGGATCAGGTACTCCTTCTATTAATTTTTGATTTGCTAGTAATAGTGCTCCTGGATATGTAATGTCCTTTCTAGCATTAGGTACTGCTATGTCAAAATCTCCAGTTAATGTGTGTTTTGTCTTTGTTTCAACTATAAATTTGTCTGCCGTTTTTTGAGCAGTTCTTGGGATATAACTTGTTATTCTATCCCCATTAAACGCAAGTATTTCTCTTGGATTATAATTAAATCCTCTAATGTTATTATTAATTGCTTCTGCGTTTTGACTTTTGTTTACTGTTTCATCTTCCATTTGTTTTCCTCCTTCTAATTTCTTGTATTTTTCTTTTTTTAGTAGTTTATTTATAAGTATTTGTATGCTTTTGTGAATATCTATTATTTTTCCCTCCTTTCATTATAAATTTTAAGAATATAGTTATAGAAAGTTTATATATAATTAGCTATTTGTTGATAATTAATTTTCTATTATCAATAAGCTATATTCTACTTAATTTTTGCACTATTTTCTTCTAATGACTATATTTTGTCCATCTAAACAATGTTCATTTGATGAAGCTAACATACAAAGAATTTTACTTACTTCTTCTGGTTGCATAATTGTAGTTGGATCTTCCTCTGGAGCTAATTTTCTTCTTAGTGCAGTTGCACATCTTCCGAGGTGATACACAATATACTTTTATTTTATATTCTTCTAGTTCAGATGCTAATGTACTTGATATAGAAATAATAGATGCTTTAGAAGAAGCATAGGATAACCATCCTGGTCTTGGTGTCATTCCAGCTGTTGAAGCTACATTTAAAATTTTTCCACCTGTTGTGTTATCCTTCATATACTTGACAGTTTCTTTCATTAACATTATTGGTGCAAATACATTAATAGTATAAGTTGTTTCTAAGTTTTCTATTGTAGTTGTTAATAATGGTGCTGGATCAGTATATCCTGCTACATTTATTAAACAATCTATAGTTTTATTTTCTTTTATTATTTCTTCTATTGTTGATTGGATTTTATCTAATTCCATTAAATCTATAACTTTATATGATATTTTTTT
Organism: uncultured Clostridia bacterium; assembly: GCA_947632475.1. Classification (GTDB taxonomy): domain Bacteria; phylum Bacillota; class Clostridia; order TANB77; family CAG-508; genus CAG-269. Next base: position 13,469 of record CANRPI010000002.1, read on the forward strand.
GCTTTGATTCATAAGCTTTGATGTATTTATTAAATCTTCTTCTTTTCTCCCTAAAATAACTACACTATCATAATCATTTAATTTACTAATCTCAATAGCTGTGTCTTTTCCTATTCCACTTGTTGCTCCTGTTATTACACATGTTTTCACTTTTATTCCTCTTTTCTTATCAAATTTTCTTTATATAATATTTCTCCTACTATTAAATCTAATGGTTCTGTTATTTTTAAGTTATATTCTGAACCTTTTAATGTTTTTATTTCAGCTTTCTCGTAATAATATAAAACACTAGCATCTTCTGTAAATTGTTTTTTTTCGCTTCTTGCTTTTTCATGTGCTTCTAATAATAGCTTTGTTTCAAATTTTTGTGGTAATTGTATATTTACTAATTGACTTCTATCTAATATTCCATTTATCTTGTTATTATTAGCTTGTAAAACTGTAAATTGTATTGGATATGTATATGTTACGTTTTTTTCATTGCAATTAATTAATTCTTTAAATTCACTAATTTTTACAAAAGGTCTTGCTGATTCATGTAATATCACGCTTTCTGTATTAACTAACTTTAATCCGTTATATAGAGATTCTTGACGAGTACCTCCTGGTTTTGCATATCTAATTTTCTTCTTTAAGTTATAATTTTTTCTATATTCTTCTATTATAGAAATATAAGTTTCTTCACATACTAAAATAATTTCTTCTATTTCTTCAATTTTCTCAATTCTTTCAAAGGTATGCATAATGATTGGTTTTCCCGATAGTAATAAAAATTGTTTTGGAATTTCTTTTTTCATTCTTGTACCTTTTCCCCCTGCTAACAATACTAATGTATACATTTTTTTCTCCTTTATATTAATTCTCTTTTTATTTAATCTAGCATATATATTTCATTTTCATATTTCTTAAAACATATGTAATAATTATTGATATTGAAAAAGTTATAAATACTCTACTAAAATATAATCCGATAATTCCAGCTGTTGTATTAATATATTGACTTAAGTTATTAGACATAATAAATAACAAAATGTAATTTATTGGATCTGAATATAGATATATTCCAAATGAATATTCACTAATTTTTTTTATTATTTTATTTTGAACTATTTTCTCTATTTTTGATAATTTATATGCTATTATATATATTAAACTGATTTCTATAATTGCCAATACAATATTTAATAAACTTCTTATTATTTTTAAATATATGTTAGATTCATAATCAAAAATTTTAAAAATAATAAATATTGCTCCTATTTCTAATATAAAAAGTATATATTTCCATTTGCTCCAATTGTCTATTTTCTTATTTAACTTTTCCCTTTTATCTTCAAATAAAAATCCTATATAAAAATAAACCAAATATGTAAGTATGTTTTTTACTAAGACAATATTTATTGAAGAGCTTATAATATTCAAGCATATTAGTATTATTAATAATAAAGTTTTCTTTATTGTGGCAAATTGCTGTAATCCGCTTCGTTGTATATATATATATATATATGAAATAACAAAAATACAAAATAATGTTGGTAAAAACCATAAATGAGTAATACCTTGTTGTAATACTTGTCCAACAAAAATGTCCTTAAATAAATTAGTTGATTGACTATAGTATCCAGACATATATTTGATTGGTATTAAATATATGACAGTAACTATAAAAAAAGGTATTAATAGAGATTTTCCTTTTTTTATAACTAATTCCTTTAAAGTTTTATATTTATTATTATTTAATGAATTTTTAAATAGAGCCCCACTTAATGCTATAAATAATGGCATATGAAAAGTGTATAAAAATTTACTTAAACTTTTGAATCCTATATAAAAAAACTTGCTACTAAAAGTCATTATATTTATATTTGGTTCAAAATTGATGTCTCCATAGTCATTAGCTATTTTGTAGTATGAACAATGTGATATGAGTACTGCTATAACCGCAATAACTCTAATAAGATCATATTCTAGTATTTTTTTATTTTTTTTTATATTTTTTACCATTATATTTATCATCCTTTTTACTATATTATTATCTTCAATGAATATTAAATAATTCTTTATTATTTATAAAATATTCTTTCATAGCAGTATTTTGTTGTCTAAAAGCTAAATGTCCAACAATTGCATTATTAGAAACTATCATAGCCCTACTTTTAAATAAACAATATTCACAAAGTTGTTTTTCATCATTTCCCATATCTGTTTTTTTAGTTACTTTAAAAAATTCCATGTTTTCCCATATCTCTCTTGTAAATAAAATAGCTCCTATACTAAACCTAATTGGGCAAATTTGGTATCCAAATTTATCTTTTTTTACTATTTTATTCATTTCATCTATATTAGGTAGGTATCCATTACCCCCCCAAAAAAATTGGGCTGCTTTTGGTTCTTTCTCTAGCATTCTAGTATCATCGAGTGCATAAATAGGTTTTTCAAAATTTTTTTCATAGATATCTAACAATCCAAATCTTTTAAGTATATTCATATGTCCAAAACCATTTATTGGTATAGTTGGAGCAATAAATCCTATTCTATACTCTCCATTTTCTCTACACTTTTCATAAGTTTTCATTAATGTTTCAAAATAACCATCTGTTACAAATATATCTTCATCTAATTTATATATAAATTCTGCACTCTTAAAAAGATTAATTGCAATGTTTTGAATTAAAGAAACATTATTTCTTTTTGTACTTAAATAAGACCAATTATTTTGTTTTGCTATTTTAGATAATTTTTCACTATATTTTCCGCTTGATAATATACATACATCTATATCATTTGGTATGAATTTTTTTATTCTTAAAAAAACAATATCCCATAAAAACTCTTTATATCCTGCAAGAATTATACAAACTTTATTATTTTTTTTCATTCTATTTTCAAATTTGTATTTTTTTGTTAAATTTCTTTTTTTATTGAAATTAGTTCTCATTTCTTTTACTTTATCCAACATATCTAATTTTTCTAAAATTCTTCTAATAATATTCTTCAAATTCATCCTTATAAATTCCTTTCATTTAATATCTTCTTTTACAGTATTTAATGCTCTATCTATCACTTTATCCATATCATAATATTTATATTGTCCTAATCTTCCCCCAAAAATAACTTTTTTATCTTTACTTGCAAGTTCAAAATATTTCTGATATAAATCATTATTTTTTTTATCATTTATTGGATAATATGGTTCTTTTTCTCTTGTCCACTTATCTGAATATTCTTTTGATATTACAGTCTTTGTTCCTGTTCCAAATTCGAAATGTTTATGTTCAATTATTCTTGTATATGGCACTTCATATTCTGTATAATTAACAACTGCATTTCCTTGATAATTTTCTTTATCTAATATTTCTGTTTCAAATCGTACACTTCTATATTCTAGCTCTCCAAAACAATAATTATAATATTGGTCTATAGGCCCTGTAAATATTATTTTTTCAGCAATATTATCTAGTTCTTTTTTATTTTTAAAATAATTATAGTTTAGTTTCACTTCAATACCTTTTAACATTTTTTCTATAATTTGAGTATATCCTCCTATTGGAATTCCTTGATATAAGTCATTAAAATAGTTATTGTCATAAGTAAAACGAACGGGTAATCTTTTTATTATGAAATTTGGTAATTCTGTTGCTCTTTTTCCCCATTGTTTTTCAGTATATCCTTTTACTAGTTTTTCATATATTGTTTTACCTACTAATTTTATAGCCTGTTCTTCTAAATTTTTTGGCTCTGCTATATTTGCTTCTCTTAATTCTTCTTCAATTTTCGCTTTAGCTTCATCTGGAGTAATCACTCCCCATATTTTATTAAAAGTATTCATATTAAATGGCATATTGTATACTTCATTTTTATATCTAGCTATTGGAGAGTTTGTATAACGGTTAAATTCTGCAAATTGATTTATATAATTCCATATTTCTTTATTACTCGTATGAAATATATGTGCTCCATATTTATGAACATTTATTCCTTCTATATTTTCTGTATATATATTTCCTCCTATATGATTTCTCTTGTCTATTACTAAGCATTTCTTTCCTTTTTTACTCACTTCATATGCAAATACTGCTCCAAATAGTCCCGCTCCTACTATTAAATAATCATATTTATACAAAAAATCACCTTCTTTTTTAATTTTTTTAATATATAATGTTTTATATTTTGCAATATACTGTTTCAATTTCTAATTCTTCAATTCTTTTTTTTATATCATTTATTTTAATATCCTCTATTTCTTTAAATATAGGCATTTGTTTTCCTAATGTTTTATATTTTCTTTCTGCTAATCTATGTATTTTAAATATTTCAACTCTTATAGGTTTATATTTAGTTAAAAAATCATATATTTTTTCTAGATTTTTATCAGTTGTTGTATAATCTGGAACTAATGGAATTCTAAAAATTACTTTACAATTATTCTTAAAAATTGTCCTTATATTTTTTAAGTATATATCTATATTTCCATTTATTTTATAAACATTATCTCTATCTAAAATTTTAATATCTATTATAAATTCATCTACATATTTTATTGCAATATTTACATATTTCTCTAATACCATCAAAGATGTTTCTACACATATATTGATTTTTTGTTCTTTTAGATTTTTTAATAAATTTTCTATTTTTTCAAATTGTAATAGACAATCTCCTCCTGAAAATGTAACTCCTCCATTATTTATGTAAAATTGCTTATCTTTAAGTATTTCTTTTTCTAGTTCTTCTAAAGTAATTTCATATCCATACTTGTTAATTTCACCATCTTCAATAAATTCTTGTATCTTAAAATCTATATTTTCTGGATTGGAACACCATGGACATCTTAAATTGCAACCTTTTAAAAATATTGTAGTCCTTATTCCAGGTCCATCTTGTAAGCAAAATCTTTGAATATTACTAATTAAGATTCTATCTTTTTTCACTTTGTAAGGCCCTTTCTATTAAATTGTCTTTATAGCTATCTGGTAAATCATTAAAATATGCACTGAATCCCCAAACTCTAACTATTAAATTTGGAAATTTTTCTGGATCTTTTCTTGCTTCTATCAAAGTTTTACTACTTACTACATTCATTTGCATTTCAAAAAATCCATTTTTTACGCTTAATAATAAAAAATCTACAAATTTATCAAAATTGTTTTCAATGAAACTTGGTGAAACCATAAAATCTACCACATTTCCGTTAAACCTATTCTCTCCATAATCTAGTTTTGCTGCAAATTGCATTAATTCAGTATATGCATTTGATGTATCTGAAGATATATGAACTGCAAATGCTTCTCCTATTTTTCTTCCATCAAAAGATGCCGGAAAGTTTTCAGATGCTACTATATAGTTTGGTGAACTTAAACCAAATTTATAACTTCCTCCTAATGAGTTTGTAAAATTACTCATAAGTTGAGTAGTATATCTAATAATATCATTTGTTATTCCTATAACTAAATCGTTATCTGTTCCATACTTTAATTTTTCATTTTTTAATTTATTTAACAATTTCTCATTATTTATAAAATTATTCTTTCTAATTTCATTAATTTCATTAAATTTATATTGTTTATTTTTAAATACCATTAATTCTAAGTTTATTAATGAATTAATTAAATTTGGCAGTCCAACTCCTGTAAATCCATAATTATTATATATAGCCCCTCCATTTGCTAAATCTTTATTATTTTTTATACAATCTTCTATGAATAAAGAAAGTAATGGATCTTTTTGCCATTTAATTTTTTTTGTTTTTTTAATAAAAACATTTATATATTTCTCTAAATGGATTTTATATTTTTCTATTAATTGTTGAATATTTTCTATTTCTTCTAGTTTTTCTTTCCTCAATAAAGTATCTAAAGGTTCAATAAAATTTATTGATTTTATATTATTTTGATCTAGAGATTTTCCTATTATATATGGCTCCCAGCATGCTGATGTTCCATAATTATATGCATCTTCTTTTTTATAACCAAATTTTATTAGCTTATCTATAATTACATCATCATTTGCAAATAATGGACAACCTATTCCAGTTTGAATACATCTTAGAGACTTTTCCATTAAACTTTTTGGCATATTAGAACTAACTCTTAATAAAATTTTTGGGTCTGGCAATTGCAACTCTTGCATTAATTCTATAATTATATAAGTTAATTCGTTATATATATATTTGCCTTTAACATCTTTTCCACCTAATTCTATAATTTGTCCTGTATCTCCTAATAAAATATTACTCTTAAATTTATAATATTTATGTAGTGTAATTAAAAACTGTTTAAGTAATTGCCTTGCTTCATTTTTACTAATGATTCCTCTTTCTATATCATTTTTGTAATATGAAATTAATATCATATCAAGTCTTCCTAAGCCATTTAATCCATGATATGTTTGCCATAATAATTGATTAAAAAATAATATTCTTTGTAAAGCTTCATAAAAAGTTTGAGCCTTTTTATCTTTAATATTTTTAATATTATTTATCAATTGTTTATTCAAATTCATTTTATTGAATTTATTTACTATTCTATCAATTAATATTTCTATCCCCTCTATCACATTTATCTCATCAGTATAAAATTTCTTATCTTGTTTATTTTGTTCAAGTAATTTTTTGAAATCTAATAATGAATTGTTTAATATGATATTATAATCTATAGACAAATTACCTATATTTGAGTATGTAAATTTAAATAAATCTATGTTAAAATAAAATTTATCTTTTTCATCAATATTTCCCAATGTTATTTTAGTAAATAATTTTTTTATATTTTTTCCTTTATATATTTTAGCTTTAAATATATATTTAATCATTTCTATTATCTTTCTATTGTTTCTATTTAATTTACTATATATCTCTATTTTTAGTCGCATATTTTTAGTCATTATCTTCATAATTACCTTTTTTATCATTTTAATCATATATTTTTTTTATTCTCCTATCTTTTATCTTATTAAAAACATCAATTAACATTTTATCTTTTAATATTATTAGCATTATTCCATAAGTCATTATTCCTATGACTACTTGTATTATTGTGCTCATAATTGTTGATTTTAAGAAATATCCTATACTAAATGTTATAGCAAACATAACTATTCCACTAAATAAATACTTTCCTCCTCCTTTATATACACTTCTTATTGGAATATCTTTTCTAATGTCTATTAATTGCACAATTAGTATTAATAATTCTGCTAATGCTGAAGCCACTATTGCTCCAATTGATTTAAATAATGGAATTAAAATCATATTAATTGTAAAATTAAATATTGCTCCAATTAGTACTGATTTTGTAAAAAGATTTTGTTTCTTAGTTGCAACTAGATATTGAATTCCAGATACATTATTTAGACCTATTTCCATAATCATAGGAGAACCTATCATTATTATTAATATAGCTTTATTAAATTGTTGCCCTAGAAACCATGGTATTAAAGTATTAGCTATTGCCATTACTCCAAACATAACTGGTATTCCTAAAAACCACACAAATTTAAATGAATTACATAAGTATTTTTGTATTTGCTCTTTTTCATTATTAGCCATAGAATTGGCTATTCTAGGAGATACCACTGTTCCTAATGCTGTGACTATTGTTAATGGTATTTTTATTATTTTTTGTGATTGTTCATAAATTCCTACTTCTGATTTGTCTCCTATAATATTACCAATCATTGTTTTATCTAGTAATGTATATATTTGCATAGCCACTTGTGGTATAAATAATCCTATAGTTGGTTTTAAATGTCTAAATATTTTTAATTCTTTTATTTTTACTTTTTTTATAAATTTAAGTAAATACAACCATAATGACATATTACCTATCAATGTTGAAAAAACATATATAATAAAATATTTTAATAAATCTTCTTGTGTTTTAACAAATACAAATATACATATTACACTAATAAGTTTTACTAACATATTCCTTATTACAGTTTTTTTAAATTCTTCTAGTCCTTGAAAAAACCAACTAATATCTAAAGCATTAGCAAATATTTCTAAAGTAAGGATTTTATAATATATACTATAATCACCATGTATACAGAATTGTAAATAAAATATTAATAAAGATATGCTAATAGTTAAAAATCTCATTATTAATATTTCTATAAATATTAGGCTTCTTTCATATACATTATTTTGAACATATGCAATTTCTCTTTGTCCATATGTTGCTACCCCAAGTGTACCAAATAATATAAAATATGTTGCTATTGATAAAGTGTATCCATAAATTCCTATTTTTTCAGCACCTAACACTCTTGATAAATAAGGTGTTGTAAATAATGGAACTATTAGAACTAAAATTTGATAAATTAAATTATATATATAATTTTTTGCTACACTTTTTTTCACGTTATTCTTCCTTTCCCTAATCATTGGTTATTTTTCTATCAAATTATCTACATAATATTTTTCTAATATCCTTATTGATTTTTTTATATCAAAGTCAGATTTTTCAACTTTTTGGTTTATACTTATCCTATCCATATTATTTTTATTAAGTTTTATAATTTCTTTTGCCCATTCTTCTGCGGATTTATTTAATGATATTCTTTTTACATTATTAGTAATATCAATTTCTTCTGCCAATGTATTTGTGATAAAACATTGTAATCCTGATGCTTGAGCCTCAATTAATACAATTGGTAATCCTTCATATAATGAAGGCAATACAAATATATCCATTGCAGACATATATTCATTTATTTTATTTGTATTTTCTATATGAATAATATTTTTATTAATATTTAATTCCATCGATTTTTTCTCTATTTTTTCGTTTAATTCACCTTTTCCAATCATTAACAATATAGCATCTTTTCGTAGTTTTAAAATTTCTTTAAAAATTTCTAATAGGAAAAAATGGTTTTTTTGGGGGGACAATCGGCCTATATGGCCGATTACAAGGCTTTTTTGAACATTATATTTTTTTCTAAGTTCGTTTCTATTTTTTTCATTAAATTTAAATTCTTCTATATGTATCCCATTATTTAATACTTTGAATGTATTATTTTTAAAGTTCTTAAATAAATATTCACCTGCTTTTTTAGAACAAGCTGTTTTTAAATATATGTCTTGTTTTTTTATTAATTTTAAGCCTATTTCATTTAATATTCTTTTTTTCATATTTACTTTTTGAGGATCTGATGTATGAGAATGTAATATGATTTTTGCATTTGTATACTTTTTGGCATATAATATTATTTCAAAGCAACTAAAATTCATTAGGTGAAAATGTATATAATCATAATGTGAATTTTTAAAAAATTTTTTTGTCTCTTTTAAATATTTAATATAATTTTTCTTTCTATGTGTAATTTCATATATATTAGATTTATTAATTAATTCTTCATAAAAACAAACTTTTTTGCCTTTAAAAACTAAATAATCAATTTTATATCTTTCATGATTAATATTCCTATGCACATTAATTAAATATTTTTCAATTCCTCCTAAGTTAGATGAAATACCTACTTGCAATATTTTTATTTTCTCCATTCTACTCTCCTGTTATTTTTAAATATTAAAGCGATTTTTTATAGCTTTATAATCATATTTTCTTAAAACAAAATCACAAACTCCTTTATGTATAATAAATATTTTTTTCATTTTATATTTACTTTTAGAAAAAATAATTTTAAGACTCATGTACCATGTTTTTATAAATTGCTTCATTACTCCTTTCCATCCTCTATATAGCATAGCATTTATACAATTATTTCTATAGGAGTAGTAATATAGCTTTATTCTCTTTATATCATTTTCATATAATAGTTGATTACTCTTAGCAATTTTAGTTTTATGAATAGCTGAACTAGCACCAACTAAATATGCTCTTCCAAAGTTCTTAGTTAATCTATTTGTATATTCAGTATCATCTCCCCAAATAAAATAGTCTCTTAACGGAAGTCCACACTTTTTCATTGCTTCCCCATTTATTATTAAAGAAACAAACGTAGCTTCCTTAATAGGTATCATTCCATACTTTAAATATTTGTGCCAAATTTCTTCTCCATTAACTTTAGAATTATCTAAACTAGGTACATTTATTAATCTGCCTTCTCCACTATATATTGTACTTGCTAAAAAACTTATGTTTTCATTTACCATCTGATTAGCTTTTAATAAATTTTCTAAACAATTTGTCATAGGAATAGTATCATCATCCATAATCCAAACCCAATCAAAGTTCATTTCTCTTGCCATTTTCATTCCTTCGAAAAATCCACCTGCACCACCAATATTTTTTTCAAGCTTTTTATAAACTATATTACTATTTTCAAAAATTTTATTTTCCTTTAAATATTCATATGTTCCATCTGTACTATTGTTATCTATTAAAAAAACTTGATTGACTTTATGTGATTGTTGAAGAATTGCATTTAAACACTCTAATACTAAAACTTTTCTATTATATGTTACTACTACTGCTGCTATATTCATTTTTTTCACTTCTTTCCAAACTATATTCTTTATATTTATTTATGTAATATTCTTCAATAAATTTAGCTACTTCCCTTATATCATACCCAGATACTAATACTTGTTTGTTATATTCTTTACGGGTATAGTTATCTATGCACTTAGTATCTTTAATTTTTTGTACCCATGCGTTTTTTTCTTTTAGGCTTATTTTTGTAACTAAATCAGTTATTTCTACATCTTTTGGAACTACATCAGAAATTATGCAAGGTAAACCAGTTGCTTGTGCTTCAATAATTACATTACCTAGTCCTTCATACTTTGATGGAAATACAAACACATCCATTGCCATATAATATTCTTCTACATTTGCACAAACTCCACAAAAAATAATATCATCTAATATATCCATTTTTTTAGCTAATTTTTTTATTTTGTCTTGTAATGCTCCAGCTCCTACTAACATTAATACACAGTTCTTGTCATTTTTCTTATATTCTTTAAATATTTTTAATAAATATTTATGATTTTTCGATTTTGAAAACCTTCCTATATGCCCTATTACAAAATTATCTTGTATTCCATATTTTTTTCTTATTTTTTGTCTTTTTATATTATCAAATAAAAAATTGTTAACATTGATACCGTTTTTTAAAATTATAGTTTTATTAATATTTTCTTTTCCAAATAAATATTTGGCTGCAGCTTCAGAGCAAGCAAATGTATCTGTTGCATATTTTAGATTATTTTTTCTGCAATATAGTTTTATTGGCAATTTATAATTAATTAACGGTCTTGTTGTGTGAGAATGAATTATTCTTATAGGAATATTATATTGTTTTGCTTTTTTTAACGTAAACATACTTGTTGAATTATGAGCATGAAATATTTTATATTCGTTATATTCTTTAAATACTCTATCAATTGGAAAATAATATTTTTTCATACAGAATGGGCTTAATTTATTTCCTCTAAATATTCTTCCTCCAAGCTTTTCAATTTCATCATCGTAAAATCCCTTTTCTTGTCTATGTATCATAAAATCAAATTGTATTTTATCTCTATTGATATTTCTATAAATATTCATAAGTAAAGTTTCTGCTCCACCTGTGTCCATTATTGTAACTTCATGCAACACTCTTATCATAATCAATATTTTCCTTTCTATATAAATAATTTTTTTCAGTTATATTTTCTTCATTATTACCTCTATTTAATCTTATTAAATGTGCCATTATAAAAAACGTAGTTGATTCATGTCTTATCAATGAACCAAAATCAGGCTCAAATATAAAAGAACCTAATAAATATGATATAATGCATGTGATAAAAATAATATTATTTTTATTCAGTTTTTTTAATCCTTTGGAAAGGTTTATAACAATATAAATTTGATATATAATAAACGGGAAGTATTTTATTCCTTTAAAAAGTAATTCTAAAGGAATTAACATTCTAATTGAATTTAAAATGTAATTTATCATAAATATAGATAAATTCCCGCTACTGTTTTGTATTAAATCTAGTATTACTGTCTGAGCATTTATAGAAGTAGTTCTATTTTTATTAATGTTATATCTAACTGTCATTACTGCATTATACTCTTCATATAATACAAATTTTGCTAAACTTAATATAATGAAAAATACAACTAAAATCTTCATTATAATAACCAATGGTCTTAGTCTTCTTTCTTTTATACTGTTATTTAAAAGAAAATATATTACCATCATAAATACACTCATAAGGATATAATATGTTCTAAAATATAAACTCTCAATGAAAAACATTATTGAGATTAATATTACTTTGCCTAGGTTTCCTATTTTTTTACTTTTACAAATACAATAAATAATTATAAAAATTGTAAATTGTATTGCTTCTTTACTTATATTAAAAACATAAATATTTACTAAAAATATACTTGCAATAAAATATATTAATTCTGATTTACTACTTGTTGCTATAAATTTTCTCATAAATATAAAAATAATAATATTAAATATTATTGTAAGTGTTATGCTCCATTCAAGTAATGTATTTAATCCTAATACATTAATAAATCCAAAAGTTCTAGCAGTAAATGCAAAACCTGTCCCGTCTTCATCAAATCCTTCATTAACCATATTTAATATTCCTGCACTATCTAAAAAATATTTTTCAGGTAAGAAATTATATTGAATAATTTTTGATGCTAGTGCCATTATTATTATAACTACAAAAACCATTGTCTCTTTTTTACTAAATTTCATTATTTTTCCTCTTTAAGTTTATTATTTTTCAATTATTTAAATCATTTTATATTTTCCAAGCTACTATATTATGTGGATCTTCTCTTTTATCTTCAGGTGGTAATTTCATATATTCTCCATAAAAGTTTGATAAATATGTATCATAATCTTCAGGTCCGTAAAATTTTCTATTTTCAAATGTATATTTTTTTGTTTTAAATATTAATTTTTCTTTCAAAATTTCCTTTTGTCCATATCTTGGAAATGTATTGCCCACATATTCTGAACCATTTATTTTGCTGCATTTTTTTATTTCTTTTTTGTAATATTTATAAATATTATCTTTTCCAACTATTTTAGAAAACATATTTAATAACTTTTTTAAATATAATTTGTAAGAATATTTCTCAGTAGTAAAATCTGTTGTCATTGATAATATAATTGCTCTTAACAAAATGAATTTATACATTAATAATTTTCTTCTTATCTTTTGTTGTGGTAATTTATCTAATGGAAATATATCTATAAAAACTCCGTATTCCATATTATTGCCCAATTGTTTAGTTATAGTCTTATTATTAACAGCTTTTGCAAATGGTAGATAGTATTTTGTTTCCAGTTGTTCAGTTCCATCTATTACAGATAACCAATCACATTGTGTTTGATTTTTTAATATGCTTATCAATTGACTATAATCTTTTCTTGGCATACATATATCAATGTCATCATCCCATGGAATAAAACCTTTATGTCGTACTGCTCCTAATAATGTTCCTCCACATATACAATATATTAAATTATTTTCATCACATATATTAGCTACTTGTTCCAAAATTTTTAGTTGTATTTCTTTACATTCTTTAGATGTTAATAATTGCTTATTTTCTGTCTTCATACTCTTTCCTCTTTCATTATATTCATTCTATATTCAGTACTGCTTTCATAAGCTTCCATATATTCTTTTATCATTTTTTTCATATTAAATTTATTTATACTATCTTCTCTTGCAACTTCTCTAACTCCATAATCTAATTTATTTAAGACTAAATTATTTAATATTTCTATGTAATCTTTTAAATTATTTGCTATAAATCCATTTTGATTGTTAATTATTACATCTCTATTTCCTATACAATTACTAACAATACATATTTTTTTCATATACATTGCTTGCAATAAAGATATTGGTAATCCCTCCCATAAAGATGCAAGTATAAAAATATCTTGTTCATTGAGAAGTTTTAAGACTTCTTTTCTGCTTTTCCATCCTGTTATATTAATATTAGAGCTAATTAATTTATTGCTTAATTCTCCTTCTCCTATCCAAGTAAATTCATATTGTGGAAAATTTTCGGCTATTTTATTAAACATTCTTGGATTTTTTGAATAGTCAATTCTTCCTACTGTGCATATTTTTAAATTTCTATAATTTATTTCTTTTTCTTTAAGTCCTTTTGTTTCTTCTTCTAATTTTTCTATGTCTATTCCGTTATTAATGCAAATTGCATTTTTATTTAATTTTTTAGCTTCTAAATATTCTCCATTTGAACATCCAATTATGGTACATTCTGGATTAAACATAGCTGTAATTTTTTCAATTAACCAATATATATTCCTTTTTAATTTTGAATCATCTCTTTTCAAAAATGAAAAACCATGTGGATTATAAAACATTTTTACTTTTTTCCCACTGACAGCTATTCTGCCTAAAACACCTGCCTTTGATGAATGTAAATGTACTATATCAGGATTTTCTTCTTTTATTACTTTTTTAATTTCTTTTAATGCTTTTATATCTTTTTTTGGATTTATACTTCTAGTAAAGTTTTTTATCTCTATAAATTTTACTTTGTCACTAAAATCTTTTTTAAAATTTACTGGTGTTTCTTTTCTTTTTCCATAAACCACTATTATTTCTAAATCGTCAATTGTTTTATTTACCAAGTCCATTAAAACACTATAGACCCCTCCGCCAAATGATTCTACTATATGTACGATTTTTTTCTTCATTCTTTTCAATTAAATTACTCCCTCATGTTTTTACTTTTTAACTGATAAAATTATTTCAAGTCTTAATATATTTATAAAAAATTATTTAGAAAGCACCTCTTCCTGAAAAAATACTATTTATGGTTTTTAAAAATATTTTCATATCCATTTTTAGTGAATAATTTTCTGCATAAAAAGCTTCCATATTAACTCTATCCTCATAAGTTGTATCACTTCTACCATTTGCAGCCCAATAGCCTGTAATTCCTGGCTTGACACTATGTACTTTTTTCATTTTTTCTCCAAATTTTGGAACTTCACTGTCAACTATAGGTCTTGGCCCTATTAAGCTCATTTCTCCTTTTAGAACATTCCAGAACTGGGGCATTTCATCAATACTTGTTTTTCTTAAAAATTTTCCTAATTTAGTTATTCTTGGATCATTTTTTAATTTATGATTTTCTTCAAATTCCTTTCTTGCCTCTTCATTTTCTTCTAAATATTCTTTTAGTTTTTCATCTGCTCCTATTACCATTGTCCTAAATTTATATAACCTAAAATGCTTTCCATTTTTTCCTATTCTTAACTGTTCATAAAATATAGGTCCATCATCTTCTTTTAGAATTTTTCTTGCTACATATATAACTATGGTTATTGGAATTAATGAAATAACACCAAATAGTCCAAATATTATGTCTACAAATCTTTTAATAAAATTTCTAAATATATGAGATCTATTTTTTGATTTATATTGAACTAAATTGCTAATTTCTAGCTGTATTTCATTACTTAAATTAGAGATTTTCTCTAATTCTTTCGTCTCCATCTTTTTGCCCCTTTCAAAAAAATAAAAGTAAATTTGGAATCTCTGAATATTATTAGATTTCTCAATTCTTCATCTACACTTTTGCCATGTAAATAAGCGATATTCAACTTAGAATAATTAAACATTTAATTTAATTACTCACCTAAATATTTCTAAATAGGATTTATGCTATATTCCAAATTTTTTTAAACACATTATTCCTATATTCATTGCTGAATTAAAGAAATAATCTCCTGAATGTCCATTTTCACATTCGTATTTTAATTTTTTTCTTTTGACATTTGCTCTACATTTGTAGCATTTACTTGCTATGTAGTTTCTTTTAACTTTTGTTACTATAATAGAATCTTTGAATGCCTTATAATTTAAATAGTTAGTAATTCTTCTTCTTAAATAAATTGGACTGTATTTTCCAACTCTTTTTCCAAAATGAATATTTATATCTTCATTCATGTCTGCTATTGAAATAATTTCTGCTTTGTTTTCTTTACAAAAATCTACTATTTGTTTGCTTACTTCATGTGCATACCAATTGCTAATGTTGTTTAATTTTTGCCAATACCTTTGATGGTCTTTTATTCCATAATTAGCTCCATTTTGTCTATGTTTCTTTATTTGTTTTAAAATTATAGAAGTCTGCTTTCTGTATTCATTTCCGCCTTTTATGAATTTTGTTTTTATGATATTTTTTTCTTTGTCAATTACTACACATATTGCAAAACTATCACTGTTTGAAAAAGCTACTCCGCAAACTCTTATATTTTTCTTATACATTCTTGATTTTATAGGAGATACATCTTTAACTTCTTTTTTGGTTGGAATATGAATCATTACATATTCCTTGTTTAGTACAATTGTCGGAGATAGAATTTCATTATTTTCTTTAGAGTTTGTATCTCTTATATTTGCTTTATACCAATTCCAAGTTTTGCCATTAAATAATTTAACTTTTAAACTACCTTCTGCAAAATCTTTATACATTCCTTTATAACAAACAATGCTTGCATTAAATTTACTTGGTTTTGTTGGCATTTTTAAGTTTGGATTTTTATCTTTTGTTTCTAAGTATGCTTTATATTTTTCTTGATAAGTTTTTGCACTTCCTATTGCATAATTAATTGCTGCTCTTCTTAAATAAACTGGCACATCTAAATCAAAATAGTTTTCTGGTTTAATACCATTTTTGGATTTTAACGTTAGTTTTTCTAATTCTCTTAAGCATTTTTGATTTGATAATTCTAAAAATTCCAAATGTTCAAATATCAAATTAAAATATCTTAATGCTGTTTCGTTAAATATTTCCTGTGTTATCTTTATGTATTGCTCATAATTTGTATATAATCGTCTTTTTTGGGTTACAATATAGTATCCTTTTTTATTTGCTTTACTTTGCATTTTGCTCACCCTTATGTTCGTAAAGTTGAAAACTTTATGATATAAAGAAATTTAATAAAATCTTTAGGAAACAAAAAAATCAATAAAACATACTGCTTTATTGATTTATAGTTTTACAATTTATCTAAATATTTCTTCTTTGTACTATAAGAAGAATGTACATATCTATTTAGAGTTATATTCACATTAGCATGTCCTAAAAGCTCGCTAAGTGATTTTACATCCATTCCAATTCTCATACAATTAGTTGCAAATGTATGCCTAAGAATATGAAAATTATATTTTGGTATTTGACAAATCTCCAAACATTTTTTAAAAGAATCTTCATAATTTCTAGGCTCTATATATTTTTTAGTGCCTGTTAAAAAGTATTCATTTCCATTATATTGATTAGTTTTCTTTAATAATTTAATAATATTTACTAATTTTTTTGGTATAGGAATTTTTCTATTTGAATTTTTTGTTTTTGGACTATTAATTTGTATTATTGTATTATTTTTCCCTCTATAAACTCTTTGTATAGTTTTATTAATTATAATTAAATTTTCTTCTAAATTTATATTATTCCAAGTTAATGCACATATTTCGCCTATTCTAAGTCCCATATTTAAACATATAATAATACCAATATTTTTTAGATTATTACTCTCTAAACAATATTGCTCTAATTTCTTTATTTCTTTTTCTTTTAAGATATTTATTTCTTTTGTTTCACTTCTAGGACTTGAAATTAAATCTAATGTATAGTTCACTTTGAATTTTATTTGAATATATTTTAATATAGATTTAAAAACAGATAATACATCTTTTACTGTTTTGGTTGCAATATTCCCTGAAAGATAATCAATATATATGTTAAAATCATAGGTTTCAAAGTAATAAATACTTTTATTTTTAAAATAGCTAAGAATATACTTATCAATAATATATCTATATCTATAATATGTCGATTCTTTAACAGCTGTTTTTTTATATAAAAGCCATTTATCAGTTGCCTCCTTAAAAAGAATAAACTTCTTTAAAATTTTCATAGTATTAAAGCTCCTTTCTTTAAATAAAAAATATCTTTCTAAAAATTTAGTCGAAAAATTGTATAAAACTATTGAATTTTATTTTTACTTATGTTAAAATAAAAAATAATGTAATTAATCGTAAAGTTTTCAACTTTACGATTTTAATTTTAAAAAAAGCAACTCAAAATAAATGCCGTTATATGGCAAAAATAAAAGTCAAAGTTTTTATACCTTGACTTTTATTTTTAGTTATTAAGTTATTAAAAAGCTCTTGAGGAAAAATTTCTTTATTTATCTTTTTTTTACATAAACAATTCTTTTTTTGCTAATTCTTGATTTAATTCACCAGTTGCTTGAACAGCTTCCACTTGTCCTTCAACAACTCCAAATAATCCTTCAAGAAATTTAGTAGCACCTTGTTTAGCTTTATTATATTGGTCTTCATCAATATAATTATTATCATGTAAGAAAGCAAGATAAGCAAATATATTACTTGAAAGTAATTGAAATATTTCTTCTCTAAACTGTCCTTTATCAAATAAAGTCTGGCTAAAATGTTTCTCAAATATACTTTCTCTACCTTCAAATAATGTAGTTACTAATTCCTTTAATCTTTCTAATGCACCTTCATGTTGTTTTATAAGGTCTGTCATTGGTACAAAGAAATAGTTTTCTATTAATTGCTCCCATGCTTCTGTTTCATCATCAAAAGTATTATCAACTCTTGCTAAAACTGTGTCTAGCATATCTTGTGTCATCTCTACTTTAAAATTTGCATTATTAAAAGATTCTGTTATTAATGCTTTCAAGTTTTTTAAGCCCATTCCATATTTACCAAATATAGCTACAACTACAAAATTTTTAGATGCATCTTTTACTGAAGCATCAAATTCTCCAATTAATAACTCTCTATTTGCATATGTATGGCATACTCCATTAAATCCAAAAAATAATCCGCACTTATCATAATTATCTGGTGGACAAAATTCTAGTAACCATTCTTTATATGAATTTTGACTTGCTACTAATACTCTGTCTCCTTGGTCATTCCAGCACCTACCATGATTAGCCCAGCACATAGTTTTATCTTCAGATACAAAAAATGTATGAGAATCGTCTGGAACATATGTACTACTTGGCATAGCATAAGCTTCTGTTTTTAAGATTGAAAACTTATCTCTTGCTGCAAGATGATTTTTATTAATAACTATTTCTCCTGGATCTATTGGATTTATTTCTTCTTCTAAATTATTATCCATGCAATTATACCTCCTAATTTTACATAAATAATTCTTTTTTTGCTAAACCTTGATCTAGTTCTCCTGTTGATTGAACAGCTGCCATTTGTCCGTCCATGATATTAAATAATGCTTTGAAGAATTTATCTGCATTTTCTTTAGCACTATTATATTGATCGTTATTAATATAATTGCTGTTAAGTAAGAAATCAAAATAATTATATAGGTTGCTTGAAATTAAAGTATATACTTGTTTTTCATATTCTTCTCTAATAAATACTGATGCGTTTATAAATTCGTTAAATATCTTTTCTCTTCCTTCAAGTAGCATTGTTATCATATTTTTTAGTTTTTCTAAAGCATCTGGATGTTGATTTATAATTCCTGAAATTTGTAGCATAAAGTAGCTTTCCATTAATTGTTTCCATGCTTCTGTTTCATCATCAAGAGTATTATCAACTCTTGCTAAAACTGTGTCTAGCATATCTTGTGTCATCATTACTTTTTCATTTGCTCTATTAAAAGCATCTGTTATTAATTTTTTCAAAATATCTAGTCCAAAACCATATTTTCCAAAGATTGCTACAGTTACAAAGTTTTTAGCTGCATCTTTTACTGAAAGGTCATACTCTCCTATTAATAGTTCTCTATTGGCTGTAGTATGACAAACTCCGTTTACGGTAAATATAATTCCGCATTTAGCGTAGTTATCTGGTGGACAGAATTCTAATAGCCATTCTTTATAGAATTTTGACTTGCAACTAATATTCTATCTCCTTCATCATTCCAGCACCTTCCAAAATTTGCCCAGCACATAGTTTTATCTTCTGATACGAAGAATGTGTGTGAATCATCAGGAACATATGTGCTACTTGGCATAGCATAAGCCTCTGTTTTTAAAATTGAATACTTGTCTCTAGCAAGTAAATGTGTTTTGTCAATTACTATTTCGCCTGGGTCTACTCCTTTACCAAAATCATTATCCATTTCATACCTCCTATTTTTAATATTTTTTATATAATTAAATATAAACATATTTTTTATTTTGTTTATTGTTGATTTTTGTAGTTGCTATCTATTAGTTTTGATAATATTTCTTTTTTGAATTCTTCATCTTTTGAATCACGAATTAAATCCATAAATTTTCTGTCATTTTCCATTTTTGCTAGGTTATTGAAATAATTTTGCTTGTCTTGATCTGTTTTATTAAATAAGTATAAAATTGTTCCTGAGAATATGTCTATAAAACTTCCTGATATTGTACCAACAACTAAATCTTTTGTTAAACCTACTGCATATACTACAAAACTGCCTATTATTAGTAGTATTCCAACCCATATCATGAAAATTGCGTTTTTTATAATTAAATTGCTTTGCCTTATTGCATCTTCATTGTATTCAGCTATAAGAGTTGGCGAACTTTGTATTTCTATGTCATATGAGTTATCTTTTATTTCATTATCATTATTACTTATTTTTATATTACTAGCCACCTCTTATTCCTCCTTATTTTCTTTCTCATCTTTTATGCAATCTAAAACAAGTGCATTTACAAATACGGTATTCCCACAACATCTACAAGTTACAGCTACCATTGGTTGGAATTTTCCCCCTAACTTTATTTGCTTATTTTCTTTTACTTCTAGTGTGGTCATGATGGTTGGATCTACTGTCCATTGATGCTGTTTACAGTATGGACAACTGACTTTTTTCCATTTTTCGTCTAATTCTTTTACTAATTTTTCTTTGTCTATTTGCATTTTTTACCTCCTAGAATTATTTTTTATTGCTATAATGTCTATTTTGTTTCATTTTTCTGTTTTCTAATTTTTACTGCACCTTTATATTATCATTATGAAAAAAAAATTACAACATTTTTTTACAAAATATTGCAATTTTTTCTTTTTTCTATATTCACTTTATAAGTTTAATTGCTTATTTACACATTTATCCCTACTTTTATTAAATTTTATCAATTATTATTTATTATACTACATTTAAATACAATTTAAATATTCTTTATGTTTTTATATATTTTTATGTGAATCTTTATTAATAACATTACTATTAATATTCCAAATAATACTCCCATACTGTCTATCATTACATCTGTTATCTGTCCACTTCTTCCTTCTATAAATCTTTGATGTATCTCATCTGAAGTAGCATAAGCAATTCCTATTATAAGGCTAGTTATTACCCTATTTCTTTGTTCTAAGTTATATGTACTAAATAATGCCATTAAGAGAAATCCTACTAATGTATATATAGAAAAATGTGCAATTTTTCTTACCACTTTTTCTATTTTTTCTAAGAGTATTTCTTTTTCACTCTTTTTTAATTTTTGTATGCTTTTAACATTTTTAGTTATTGCTTCTGTTACAGTTCTACTTAGACTTCCTGATTCTTTAGAGTCTTGGTTCGAGAAGCCAAATATTGCAAAAAACGTTCCTAATAAACAAATTATTAGGAATGTCCTTAATAAATTGATTATTACATTTTGGTTTATCTTTTGTATAAAAAAATATTTTCTTTCTGTTTCCATACTGCTCCTTTATTGTTTTTATTATAATGCATATACACATATAAGTCAAATTACATTTTTGTTACATTTTTTCTGGCATTTGCATTCCTAACAATTCTGCTCCTTTTTTCAATACTTTTCCTACACTATAGCTTAAATAGATTCTTGCATCTTGCATTTGTTTGTTTTCTGATATTATTTTGTTTTCATTATAAAAACTGCTAAATGCTTTTGCTAAGTCTATTAAATATTTGGCAAGTATTGATGGTTCTTCTTTTTGTGTTACTTCTTTTAGTTTATCTTCAAATGAATATATTAGTTTAATTATTTTCATTGAATATTCATCTTGTAAATTTTCTATTTTTATTTCTTCTGTTTTTGGTAAAGTTTCTACTTTTTCAAGTAAGCTTCTTGTTCTTACATATGTGTATTGAATATATGGTCCTGTTTCTCCTTGAAAGTTTAATATTTTATCCCATTCAAATATTTCATCTTTTAGTCTGCTTGCTGATAAGTCGCTAAATATTACTGCTCCAATTCCTACTTTTTTTGCAACTTCTTCTTTATTTTCTAATTCTGGATTTTTTTGTTCTATTATTTCTTTCGCTCTTTGTATAGCTTCATTTAATAGTTCTTCTAGTTTTACTATATTTCCTTCTCTGGTTGACATTTTTCCAGTTGGCAATAATATCATTCCAAATGGGACATGTTCTAGACCTTTTGTATATTTTTCTTCTAGGCCTAAAAGTTTTGCAACTTCAAATACTTGCTTAAAGTGTAATACTTGTTCATATGAGGTTAAATATAAAGCTTTGTCAAAATCATATGTTCTTGCTCTATACATTATTGCTGCTAAATCTCTGGTTGCATAAGTTGTTGAGTCATTTGATTTTTTTATTATGCATGGTGTTTTTATTCCTTTTTCACTTAAGTCTACTATTTCTGCTCCTTGTGATTTTTCTAGTTTTCCTGTTTTTTCTAATATTTCTATTATTTCTGCCATTTTGTCTTGATAAAATGCTTCTCCATTCCAAGAGTCAAATTTGCTTCCTAATAGGTCATATATTTTTTGGAATTCTTTTAAACTTAAGCTTCTAATTTTTTGCCAGATTTCGACACTTTCTTTGTCTCCTTCTTCTAACTTTTTGAAATTTTCTCTACATGCATTTAATATGTTTTCATCTTGTTTACATGCCTCATTTATTCTTATATATATTTTTGTTAATTCATTTATTGGATCTTGTTCTATGTTATATTCTTTTCCCCAAAGTTTATATCCCTCTAATAGTTTACCAAATTGCGTTCCATAGTCCCCTAAATGATTTATTCCTATTGTGTTATAACCTAAGTATTTATATATGTTATATAAAGCTCCTCCAATTACAGTTGAACGTAAATGTCCTATGTGAAATGGCTTTGCTATGTTTGGTGATGAATAGTCTATTACTACATTTTTTCCATTTCCTAAACTAGATTTTCCATATTCATTTTCTTTTCCTATTTCTTCAATTACTTCTTTTGCTAATAATTCTTTATTAATATAGAAATTTAAATATCCTCCTGCTATTTCTAATTTTTCAACTGTTTTATTGTCTATTTCTATTTTTTCTTTTATTTCATTTGCTATTTGTGGTGGCGCTTTTTTTAGTTCTTTTGCTAAACGAAAACATGGAAACGCATAGTCTCCATTTTTCGTATCTTTTGGCTCTTCTATGTATGTTTTTAATTCTAATTCATCTATATTTATTGCTTTTGCTATTTGCTTTGCTATTTCTAGTTTAAAATCTGTCATTTTTATTTATCATTCCTTCCCAATTGACATAGCCAAAATTGCTTTTTAATTAATGTAATTCCAAGAGTCTTTACACATATCTTCTAATGTTTTTTCTGCTACCCATCCTAATTCTTCTTTAGCTTTTTTTGGGTCTGCATAACATGTAGCAATGTCTCCACTTCTTCTAGGTGCTATTTTATATGGAACTTTTTTGCCAGTTGCTTTTTCAAATGCATTTACCATGTCTAATACACTATATCCTGTTCCTGTTCCTAAATTGTATATGTATAAGCCTTTTCCTTCTTTGTCTAATTTTTCTAAAGCATTTACATGACCTTTTGCTAAGTCTACAACATGTATGTAGTCTCTTACTCCTGTTCCGTCTTTTGTATCATAGTCGTTTCCAAATACTGATAATTCTTTTAATGTTCCATTTGCTACTCTTACTATATATGGCATTAAATTATTTGGTATTCCTTTTGGTTCTTCTCCAATTAGCCCACTTTCATGTGCTCCTACTGGATTAAAATATCTTAAAATGCATATATCCCATGTATTGTCTGAGTTATATATATCTTTCAATATTTGCTCTATAAATAATTTTGATGTACCATATGGATTTGTTGTTCCTCCTGTTTTACAGTCTTCTGTTAATGGTATTCTTTCTGGTTCTCCATAAACAGTTGCAGATGAACTAAATATGAATTTTTTTACTCCATATTTTTTCATTGTTTCTAATACTGTTAAACATCCTGAAATATTGTTTTTATAGTATTCAATTGGTTTTTCAACTGATTCTCCTACAGCTTTGTATCCTGCAAAGTTTAATACTGCATCTATTTTGTTTTCTTCAAATACTTTTTCTAGTTTTTCTTTGTCTAAATAGTCCATTTCATAAAATTTAAAGTCTTTTTGGGTTATTTGCTTTATTTTGTCTAATACTTCTGGTTTGCTATTTGAGAAATTGTCTATAATTATTATTTCTTTTCCTTTATTTAATAATTCGACTGCTGTATGACTACCTATATATCCAGCACCTCCTGGTAACAATATTGCCATTTTTTATCACATTCCTTTCTTTAACTAAAGTTGTAATTATTTTAGTTCTTCTTTTTTATAACTTTTGGGATTTATACCTTAGTTATATTTTGTGTTCCATCTTTATTGTCTTTTATTTCATATCCTTTTTGTTTTATTATGTCTCTTAATTCATCTGATTTTTCCCAATTTTTATTTTTTCTTGCTTCTATTCTTTCTTTTGCTAAATTTAGTATTTCTTCTGGTATTTGCTCTTCTTTTTCTTCTTCATCTATTTTTAGTCCTAACACTTGATCAAATTTTAATAATAAATTTGCCAGTTTTGGTGATTTCTTTTCATTTCTTACAACTTCCCAAACTACTCCCATTGCCAAAGGAAGGTTTAAGTCGTCATTTATTGCTTTGTGGAATCTTTCTTCATATTCATTTACTTGATTGTCTTCTATTTCTTCATTTCCATTTAGATGCATTTGATATCCATTTTTTAATCTTTCTAAAGATTTTGATGCTGCATCTATTCCTTCCCATGTAAAGTTTAATTTGTTTCTATAATGGCATGAATAACTAAATAGTTTGTATACTAAAGGATTGTATCCTTTTTCTATTATGTCTTTTATTATGTATACATTTCCTAAGCTTTTTGACATTTTCCCACCATCTATTAATAGGTATTCTCCATGCATCCAAACTTTTGCAGGTATTTTTCCACATGCTCCTTTGCTTTGTGCAATTTCGTTTTCATGGTGTGTTGGTATTAAGTCTATTCCTCCTGTGTGTATGTCAAATTGTTCTCCTAAATATTTTTGTCCCATTGCTGAACATTCTATGTGCCATCCTGGATAGCTTGGTCCCCATGGACTATCCCATTTCATTAAATGATTTTCTGGTGCTTTTATCCATAATGCAAAATCATATGGATTTCTTTTTTCTTTGTCTACTTCTACTCTTGCACCAGCTTTTTGCTCTTTTAAGTTTACATTTGATAGTATTGGATATTTGTCTAATTTTGATATGTCAAAATAGATTGCTGTTGATGTTTCATATGCATATCCATTTTCCATTAATTTTTGTACGTATTTTAACATATCTGGTATGTGGTCAGTTGCTTTACATATTATTTCTGGTGTTTCTATTCCTAAACTTTTTAGGTCTTCAAAAAATAATTTTGTGTAATACTCAGCAATTTCTAGAGGAGTTTTGTGCTCCTCTTTTGCTGATTTTATCATTTTGTCTTCTCCTTCATCTCCATCTGAAACTAGATGCCCTACATCTGTTATGTTCATTACATGTTTTATTTTATAACCATTGTATCTTAATGTTCTTCTTAATGTATCTTGAAATATGTTTGTTCTCATATTTCCAATTGTTGCATTTTTATATACTGTTGGCCCACATGAATATATTCTTATTTCATCTTTATCTAAAGGTTCAAAAAGTTCTTTTTTTCTTGTTAAGGTATTATAAAAATATATATCCATTGTTTGGTTATCATCCCTTTTCTTTATTTTTTATGTGTGTGAAGTATTGTCTTTTGAAGTGTTTGTTTCTCCGCCATTAACTGAGTTAGTATTAGTATTTCCACTTCCTGATGTGTTTGTATTATTTGAACCACCAGCTGTATTTCCTGCTGGAGGTGTTTCTACTGTGTTTCCGCCTGAACTTGAGTTTCCACCTGAAGTTGTATTACCTCCTGAAGTTGTATTTCCTCCACTTGTATTATTTGTACTATTATTTGGTTTTTCTGGAGTTGGCTTAACTTCTGGTGCTTTATGTATTTGACAGAATTCAGTTGGTCTTGCTTCTGATGTGTAACTACTTCCATTAACTGGTTTCCATAAGTTAAGTGATTCTTTTGGAATTATTGCTCCATAATTTCTAACTTCTACATCTAAACAATATTGATTTGCAATTTGTTGTGACTCTTTACATATTGTTATACTTGCATGCCCTTGACATTCGCCTGGTAAATTATTTTGTGAGAATATTTCTGTATATGCATCACAACCACTTATTGCTAATTCTCCTGTTTTTCTACATACTGCTTTTTCAACGATTCCTGATGGTCTTATAAATGATGCATTTGGTAGAGGTGTATGTATATCAGACATAACCGCTGACCATATTTGTCCTGCTGGGTTTGTTGGAAAGTCTTTGTTTTTTACTTCTTCACTTGTATCATATCCAAACCAAGTTGCTGCTGCATAATATGGTGTAAATCCACATAGCCATCTGTCATAACTTTTATCTGTTGTTCCTGTTTTGGCTGCTACATCCATTCCTCTTATTGCACAATATGTTGCTGTTCCATATTTTACTGGCTCTTGTAATATTGATTTTGTTAAATATGCTGTTTGCTCTGAAATTACTCTTCTTTTTTCTTGTTTTGGTGTTAATATTACATTTCCACTGGCATCTTCAACTTTTGTGTAGAATGTTGGTGTTATGTATTCTCCATCATTTGCTATTGCTCCATATGCTGCTGCCATTTCTAATGTACTAATTCCGTCTGAAATTCCACCTATTGCTAATGGTAAACTTTCGTCATTTTTGTTTGGATCTGGATTTTCTCCTGCTTTATATAAAGTGCTTACTCCATAATTTCTTAAGTAGTCTATTGATTTTGATGGTGTTAGTTCTCTCATTATTTTTACTTCTGGAATGTTTTGTGAATATGCTATTATTTGTCTTATATTTATTAATCCCATTTCTCTGCTTTCATTTTTTGGTTTATAGTTTCCTCCAAAGTCTGTTCTAACATCATCATATACTGTTGAAGGTGTTATTACTTTTTCTTCTAATGCTGGTGATATAACTGCTATTGGTTTTATTGCTGAACCTGGTTGTCTTGTCGTTTGTGTTGCTCTATTTAGGTTTGCTCCTGTTTTTTCTCCTAATCCTCCAGCTACTCCTACTACATAACCGGTTTTGTAGTCTATTATTGTCATTCCAGATTGTGTGTGCTCATTTTTTAATGTTCCATCTGCATTTTTTTCATATCCTGGTTTTATGTATTTTTGTTTTTTATATTCTTCTTCTAATCTTGCTTGAATGCTTGTGTCAACTGTTGAATAGATTTTTAGTCCACTGCTATATACATAGTTTTCTGCAAGTTGCCTTGATATTTGTTTTTCTTCCATTACTTGCTTTACAACTTGGTCTATTACTGCATCTGTATGGTATGAGTTGTTTGTTCCTAAACTAGTTGCTCCATTTTCAAATGTTAATCCTGCTTCTGCTTTTGCTACTGCTTGATTGTATTCTTCTTCGTTTGTTACATATCCAAGTTCTTTCATTTTAGCTAAAACTGTTAGTACTTTTGATTTTATTCTTTCTGCTCTTTTTTCTTCTGTATCTGTGTCTGAGTATAGCTTATATGGATTGTAATAATTTGGTGATGTGTTTATTCCTGCTAGAAATGCACATTCTGCTAAGTCTAAGTCTTTTGCTGTTTTGTTAAAGTAGTATTGTGCTCCTAATTCTACACCATGTAAGTTTCCTTCTCCTCCTACATATAAAATATTTAGATATAATTCTAGTATTTGATTTTTTGATATCATTCTTTCTACTTGATACGCTTTTGTCCATTCTTTTACTTTTCTAAATATTCCTTCCATTCCTGATGATTGTTTATCTTGTGTTATGTTTTTTACTAATTGCTGTGTTATTGTACTTCCTCCATATTTACTTTTGCCTAATAGTGTATATAAAATTGCTCCTGCTGTTCTTTTAAAGTCTACTCCATTGTGTTCATAAAATCTTTCATCTTCTATTGCTACATATGCTTTTGGTAAATAATCTGCCATTTCTTCTAGTGTTACTACTTTTCTTTTTTCGTCTCCACTTAAGTTTGCTATGACTGAACCGTTTACATCTACTACTACAGAGTTAGTTGCCCCTACTTTTAAGTCTTTTTGACTTATTTCGAATTCGTCTCCAAATAATCCAAAGAAAATTCCTGCTATTACTCCTGCTCCGATTACACATAATAATAAGAATAATACTATTAGTATTTTAAATGCCATAGCAAGCTTTGGATGTTTTTTATTTTTTCTTTTATTTTTTTTCTCTGAATTGTTTATTTTTTCTTTTGAGTTTGTATTCTTTTTTACTGTTGGTACTCTTTTTGTGTTTGCCCTTGTTTGGTTATTATTAACTTTCCTTTTTCTGTTTGCATTTTTTACTTTGTATTTTTTTGTTTCTCCGTCATTATTATTTTTGCTTCTTTTGCTATTACTTGGCATGTTTATTACCTCCTTGCCAAAAGTTAGCTATATTATATTATATTTTTATGAAAAAGAAAAGGTTTTTAATATATTTTTTTAACTAATTAATATTATTCATTTCTTTTTTTAGTTTACTTATAGATGATTCTGTTAATTCTGTTATTTCTTGAATATCTTCAATTTTCATTCCTCTTTTTAACATTTTCTTTGCTACTTCAATTTTTCCCTCCCTTTTGCCTTTCCTTTTTCCTTCTGTTACCCCTCTATCATAATGTATTTCAAGAAATCTTTCTACTTTTTCTACAACCATATCATTACCTCCTTTATTTTTCTTATTTATTTTTTCAATTATTTCTTTTGTTTTTTCTACACCTATCCTTCCTTGCAATATTTTTGACATTATATCTAGCATAAAATTTTTTTCCTCTTCTATTAATCCTTGTTTTAAGATTATTTCCATTGTTTCTATTAATTCTTCTTCACTTTTTGCTTTTTCTATTAGCATTGCCTTTGCTATTGTGCCTTTTTCTTTTAGTAATTCTTCCTTTGAATAGTCATTTATATCAACTAATGTGTATTTTGAAAACAATGGACTTTTTATACCATTTAGCTTTGGCTGTAATAATGATATTTCTTCTTTTGCATTCCATTTTTTTCTTCCTGTATATAATACAATTGGATATATTACTGGTACATCCTTAGTTGAAAAATCAATATCTTCTTGCTTTTTTACTTCCCTCATTATTTCTATACAATATTCTAATATTCTCATTGGCATACTATAATCTACAGTACTTTGATGTTCAATTAAAATATATATTCTCTTATTTTTTATTTTATATAATATGTCTGATTCTAATTTTGCTATTTCTTTTGTTATAAATTCTGTATTGCATTTTTCTAAGTCATAACTTTTTATCTGCTCCTTCAATCCATTCTTAATTAATATTTTATTAACAAATTTAGCTACTTCTATTTTGTTACTAAATAAATGTTTAAAAGTTTTATCATGTTGTTTTGATATTTTTTTCACTCCATTATTATATAAACTTTCTTCTTCATTTAATTGCCATACATTTTGTGATTGTATTTTTTCATAATCCCAATATGTAAATTTTTCCGTTTTTATTCTCTCCTTTCATTTTAAAATATTTCACTTTATAAATCAATATTTTTATATAAGTAAAAATATTGATTATTTTATTTTTTTATCAATATTTCTAAGTTTTTCTCTCTATTTCTTCGTTTTTTATTTTGGATTTTTAAAAGATTCTTAACTTTTGATTTAAAAATTTAAATGAAATATAAAAAACAATAGTAATACTTTTTTGCATTACTATTGCATTATAATACTTTTTTAATTTATTTGCAATACTTTTTTACATTTTTTTACAAAACTTATAATTAACTAACATGAAAAGCTTAGTAGATATAATTAATTTTGAATAAATCGCGTAGCGCTCAAACGAAGCGTTAGCGAAGTGCGATTGGAGCAACCTTACTTCTATATTTTTGTTAGTAGGTTGCGACAACAAGATTTATGAAAAATTAATTATATCTACTAAGCTTTTATTTAATTTAATCTAAATTATTGTAATATAATATTTCCTCTATTTGTGCCCATGACTTTGCAATTAACACTCCCTTAGCTTCATCATAATTTCCAAATAAAACTCTACATTTTATCTTTTCAACCTTTAAATGTCTAAAATCATCATCACACAAAAAATCTATATCATTTCTTATACAAATATCCTGTTTATCTTCAAAAGAAGAAGATATAATATTAGTTATCAGAGTCTCCAAATTATATTTTTTTAGCCACTTTCTCACATGTGTTATCATTTCTTCTGTTCTTGCAGTTATTATATATATATTATATTTATTTGCAAGTCTTTTTAGCGATTCTACTGCTCCATCTATTGGACTTATTTGTAATAACAGCTGTTCTGTAAATATTTCTTGTCCCATTTGCTTATACAACTTTTCTGTTTCATCGTTTTTCCCTAAAATATTAAAAAAGCTTGTCCTGTCTACTTTATCAATATTTATATTTTTATCTTTTAGCCATTTAATTTTTTGATTAGTTGTATCAGCAATTACTCCGTCAAAGTCAAATGCTATATTCTTTTTTATCTTTCTTCATCTCCTCTACTTCTAAGAAAACTTTTTACTTCAATAGGTGCCATGATGGCATAATTACTTGGTAAACGAGTTTTCATATTTTTATTTAACATATATTCTTCCATACTTTTAATTGACATACTTTCAGATAAATTTATATTTAAAAACTCTTCTATTGGTATTTCCATTAACATTGGTAAATCATTTGGAACTAGTTTACATTTTTTATCTATTTTAACAATATAAAAATCCGCTTCCATTTCTAATTCTGAATCTGGTTCATATGGATTTAAGTCCTTCATTTTTATGTTTTTAGAAAAAATAGGAACTTCATCTATATATATATCTTCAATATTTATTCCTCGTATTTCTTCTAGTAATTCACGTATTAGTGCATTTCTTGTACTATTATTATCTTGTTTTTCTACTGCTCCACCTAATGTTTTCACTATTCCTGCTTGTTCTCCATTTTTTAAAGTATACCATCTTTTTCTTTTTTGCATTCCTAATACTATTTTATTATCATGTATTATAATTCCTTCTGCACCTATTACTTTATCTGCCATTAAATTCTAGCTCCTTTCCATCTATTTGTAGAGTAGCACATACTTTACAATTAATAGTGTTTCCATTCATTGAACTACCACAGTGAATGCACCCTCCTGAGCCATCTTTTACTTGTTTAAATTCAAAATGTTTTGTATATAACTTAAATAATGCATATTCAAAACTACTTTTAAATGGTAAAATTGTTTGTGTAGCTTCTACATATTCTTGTGGACTTATATCTTCACCTATGCTTTTAATTGTTTCATATATTCCTGAGCCAGTAAAAGCCATTGTTTGAGGTCTTGTTATAGCATCTTTTGGTAAATATGCTTCATATGCTTTTCTTAATGGATATTTTGTTTTTATTCCTTCTACCTTTTTCATTCTTTCTTCTATTGGAATAGATAAAATTATTTGTTTTACAGCCTCATCTTGAAATGGCGCAATATATCTCATATTCATACTTTTTGCAATCACTTCTGACATTACTACAATTTCATCTAATCTTTTTTCTATTATTTGAGCTAACTTTTCTTGTTCTCCTTTCCAATTTGTAAAAAAAGGAAAACTTCCTAATAAGTCATCTGCACCTTCTCCACTTGATATGCTTTCTAAACCTTGTTTTTTTGCATATAGTGTTCCTAATAATAAGGTAGTTGTAGAGCTTATCCATTCTGGGTTAAAAGATTTTAACACTTTAACTGCTGTTTCTACCATTGCTTTTACTTGTTCTGGTTCTACATAAAATATTTGATGGTTTTTTATTCCCATTTCTTTTGCAACTAATTTGCTGTATTTTATGTCTGATGTTTCTTTTCCTTTAACTCCCACTGTAATTCCCATAACGTCTTTGTTATATTTTGAACAGTGATATAATATTGCAGAACTATCTATTCCTCCTGAAAATAATACTGATTGAGGTGTTTCTTTTTTTATGCAATTATCTATTGTTTTTACTATTTGGTTATACATTTTTAACATCCTTTTTATTTTAAAATTTCTTTATAATTTTTAGTGTCATATATTAACCTTAAAAATTGTCCATAACTTAAATCTTTTATTCCTTCGTAATATGTTCTTTTATCATAATGTGATATTTGCTCAGCATTCATATTGTGATTCATTTCATAAAATGGCGTATATGCTGTAGGTCTAATATTTACTTCATATTTATTTAAAAAGTCTAAAGTATATTTTATACTTTCTTTTGTTTGATTTGGAACTCCAAACATTATTAATGCTTTATATTCAATATTGTATTTTTTTAATAATTCTATCCCTTTTGTTATTTCTTGTTGTTGATATCTTTTATTTATATTTTCTAAATCTTTCTCTTCTATTGATTCTATTCCAATTGCAATTTTGTAACATCCTGCTTTTGACATTTGTTTTATTAGTTCTTCGTTTTTTAAAAGATCTGGTCTAGTTGTGCATGACCATTTTATTTTCTTTTCGTTTTCTTGAAGTGCTTTGCATAATTCAAAAACATATTGTTCGTTTAATGTAAAATTTGGTGCAAAGAATTTATATAAACTATATTCTGATTTGTTTATGTAATTTATTACATCTTGTATTGGTCTTCTTCTTTCTTTTTTGCCATAATATGCAACTGCATTACAATATGGACAATTATATGGACAACCTCTTGCTATTGTAAATACTATTTGGTCTTTTCCTTCCATTTCTAAATATTTTTTTATTGGAACTTTGTTAAATTCTGTAACTCCCCATTCTTTTGGATCTACTAATGCTTGCTTTTTGGTTGGTACTAACATTTTGTTCTCTATATGTATTATTCCTCTTAATTCGTCCTTTTGTAACTTATTTAATACGTATTTAAAGTAATCTGCAATTGCTACTTCTTGGTCACTTTCTTTTGCAACTATTGCATTAAATTGTGTATTTCTAAAGTATTTTGGCAAATATAATGGCATTTCTCCATATGCTATTGTTTTTACTTCTGGTGTTATTTGTTTTATTATTTCTAATAATTTTATTGTATTTTGTAAATTTTCTGTGTTTATATAAAATGCTATTGCTTTGTAGTTATTTTTTATTATTTTTTCCATTACTTCATGAAATTGAATTTGTTCTGCTTCAATATCTAATAAATCTACTTCTTCTTTTATTTCTTTTTGTATATAATCTATTATTTCTCCTATATGTACAAAATGATATGGCGCATTTACATGACTTGATTTTGTAGATAATCCACTATCAGCCCATATCATTAAATAATTTGCTTTCAAAAATCTCACTTCCTAAATTTTTTGAAATATTATATATCTTTTTTAGTGATTTGTCAATGTTTTTGGTTCTGCCTAACTGAATGTTTTTGGCTCTACATGACTGAATTAATACTATATAATTTTTCAAGTCTTACATTATCTTTTTCTAGTTTGCTTTCTATATTAGAAAAAGATTGATTTTTATGTATATTTGCTTCATATAAGTCTTTGTTACTAAATAAACCTTCCATATTATTAAATTCTATATTTTCTATTTTTTCAAACATTATTTCATAATCATTTATGATAATTCCATTAAATCTTTTTTTATTAATTTTAACATTGGTTTTTAAGTTTATTATTATTGCTTCATCAAATACATTGTATTCATTTACAAGTTCTTGAGTAAAATCTACATTTATAATAACTTGTGCTTTTGATAGGCTTTTCCTTTTGTTATTACTTACATTTAGTATTATTCCTTCTTTTTCTAATATTTGATTTTCTATTTTTTTAAACTTTTCTATATGATTTGTAACTATTTTGGCTTTTTTATATTTATGGATTATTTTCTTTATATTTTCTAACATATTATCTGATAAATCATTTATTAGTATTGCTATTATTGTTTCATTTGGATTTAAATTTTGTTTTTCTAATATATATTCTAAAACTTTAAAAGACATTGTTTCAAATAACCATTTCCCATCTACAATTTCTAAATTATATGTATATAATTGATTTAAATAATCTTTTCTTTTTTTTATTTGCTTGCTAACTACTACTTTATTTGAATTAGTTTTTTTTATTATTTCATTTGTTTTTCGAGCTAATTTTTGTGCTTTTTTTAATGTAATTTTATCATCATTTTCTATTGGCAAAATTATTTTGTTATTATTGATTTTTATTAAATTTAATTTTTTTGATAAAAAACTAGGCTTGTCAGTTTCTTGAATATAATACAAAAAAAATCACTTCCTTATACTTTTATTTAAGTATATGTAAAATGATTTTTTCTATGACAATAATTTAAATAACTATATCTCTTTTTAATAAGTTATTTTTTATTACTCCTGTTCCTATAAACTTTTTATTGCTATATATTTTATAAACTCCGTCATTATCAACTTTACTTAAATTTACACCATTTAAAAATAGTTCTAGCTTTTTGTTTGTTAATTCTATACTTGGTTTGTTTTTAAAGATTTCTTCTATTGGAATTATATTGTTTTCTTTTACATTTTCAAGTAAAATAGCATCTTTTATATTAAATTTTCCAACTTGAATTCTATTTAGTTTAGTCATATAACCTATTGTTCCTAGTCTTTTTGCTATATCATCACATAAGCTTCTTATATATGTACCTTTTGAGCAATGTACTATAAATTGTATTTGTAAGTCTTTTTCTTCAATTTTAAGTAATTGTATTTCATATATTTCTATATCTTTTGGCTCTATTTTTACTGTTTCTCCGCTTCCTTGCATATTCATACAATTTCTTTCCATTTACTTTTATTGCTGAATATATTGGCGGAATTTGTTTTTGCTTTCCTATAAAGCTTGTTAAAACTTTTTCTACATTTTCTTGTTTTAATATATTTTCATCAACTTGCTCTTGCTCTATTATTTTTCCTTCTTTATCTAGGGTATCTGTCTTTGTACCTAATGTAAGAGTTACTTCATATATTTTGTCATGTTCTATTAAATATTTTGAACATTTTGTTGCTTTTCCAATTAATATTGGAAGTACACCAGTTGCCATTGGATCTAATGTTCCAGTATGTCCTACTTTACTTCCAAATTTTTTCTTTATTTTATTGACTATGTCATGTGATGTGCATCCTTGTTCTTTGTTTATTATAATAATTCCATCCATTAAACTTTTTTACCTTTCAAGCTTTTGCTTACTTCTAACATAAGTTTTTCTTTTACTTGTTCTACATTTCCTTGTATTAATGCCCCTGCAGCTTTTGGATGTCCTCCACCACCAAACATTATGCATATGTCTGATACATTTATATCATTAGTTGAACGAAGTGACACTTTATATGCATTTTCTTGTTCTTTTTGCCTAATAAATATAGATACTTCTACTCCTTCAATGTCTGTTCCTATATCTACAAGTCCTTCATGGTCTCCTGCTTCTGCATTTACTTCTTCTTCGTCTTTTGAATCTATATATGTAAATGCAACTTTTCCATCTTCTAATAATTCCATTCTGTCAATTACCCTTTTTGTTAGTTCGAAGTTTGCTTTTGTTTTTGTTCTTAAAGTCTTTTTATATATTTTTGGTATGTCTACTCCTGTTCTTATTAAATCTGCTGTAAATTCAAAAGTTTCTGGAGTTATTCCTGAATGTCTAAATCCTCCTGTATCTGTAATGATTCCTGTCATAATACATGTACCTATATCTTTTGATATTTCTATTTCATAATATGAACAAATTCCTGCTAAAATTTCACAGCACGCAGGTGATACTGGATTAACATAGTTAAAATCTCCATACATTGTGTTACTTCCATGGTGGTCAATTACAATTGTTCTTTTTGCATTTTCAAAATACTCTCTTTTTGACATTCTTTTAGAAGTTGCACAATCTACTGATATTGCTAAATCGTAATTTTTTATTTCTGATTCTTGCTTTATTTGTTCTACTTGTGGTAAAAAGTTGAATAACCTAGAATATTCTGGTATTATAACATCTGCATTTTTTCCTAATTTTTCTATCATAAGTTTTAAAGCTAAGCTGCTTCCTACTGCATCTCCATCAGGAGATTCATGTGTTAATATTACTATTTTTTCTGCTATTTTTATTTCTTTTAAAATTTCATCTAATGTCATAATTTTTTCCTTTCTTTCTACTTTGCCTTAATGTATTAATTTAATACACTAAGGCAAAATAAGTTAATATTTAGTCTTCCTTTTTAGGTAAAATTTCTTTTAGTATTGTATCTATTCTTGCACCATATTCCATAGAATCATCTAATTCAAATATTATTTCAGGTGTATTTCTTAAATTGACTCTTTTGGCTAATTCTGAACGTACAAATCCTGATGATTTTTTTAGTGCTGCTAATGTTTCTTTTACATTTTTTGAATTTAATATGCTAACATATACTCTTGAATATTTTAAGTCATTAGTTACTTTTACTTTTGTAACACTTATCATTCCTGTTATATTAGGATTTTTTAGTTTGTAATCTATTATTTGACTTATTTCTTTTTTGTATTCTTCTTCAATACGTCCAAGTCTATTTTTGCTTTCTGGCATTTTTATCTTTTCCTTGTATAATATATTTAGGTTTTTAAGTTAGGATATACCTATAAACCTTTTTTTCTATCTTTTTAATTCTTCCATAACATATACTTCTATTATGTCTCCTTCTTTTATGTCATTATAGTTTTCAATTTGAATTCCACATTCAAATCCTTTTCCAACTTCTTTTACATCATCTTTAAAACGTTTTAGAGTTGCTAAATGTCCTTCATGAATTACTACATTTTCACGAATTACTCTTACACCTGCATTTCTCTCTACTTTTCCATTTAATACATAAGCACCTGCAATGGTTCCTACATTTGAAATTTTGAATGTTTGTCTTACTTCTGCATTTCCTATAACTTTTTCTTCAAATTTAGGGTCTAACATTCCTTTCATTGCTAATTCTACATCTTCTATTGCTTGATAAATTACAGAATATTGTTTTATTTCTACTTCATCTTTTTCTGCTATTTCTTTTGCCATATTGTCTGGTCTTACATTAAATGCTATTATTATTGCATTTGATACTTTTGCAAGTGTAACATCTGATTGGTTTACTGCTCCTGCTGCTGCATGTATTACTTTTACTCTTACTTCTTCATTTGTTAGTTTTTCTAATGATTGTTTTACTGCTTCTACAGATCCTTGAACATCTGCTTTTACTATTAAGTTAAGTGTTTTTAAGTTTCCTTCTTCCATTTGGCTAAATAAGTTATCTAGGGTTACTTTTGTTACACTATTTATTGCTTTTTCTCTTGCTTGACGTTTTCTTCTTTCTATTAAGTGTTTAGCCATTTTTTCGTTTTTAACTTCATAGAAGATATCTCCTGCTTCTGGAACTTCTGTTAGTCCCATTATTTCTACTGGAGTTGATGGTCCTGCAGCTTTTACAGATCTTCCTTTATCATCTTTCATTGCTCTTATTCTACCTATTGATGAACCTACTACTATTGTATCTCCTACATCTAATGTTCCTCTTTGCACAAGTACTGTTGCTATTGCACCTTTAGTTTTGTCTAAACATGCTTCTATTACAGCTCCTTTTGCTTGTTTATTTGGATTAGCTTTTAATTCTAATACATCTGCTTCTAATAGTACCATTTCTAATAATTGGTCTAAATTTTCTCCTGTTTTTGCTGAAATTGGTACAAAGATTGTGTCTCCACCCCATTCTTCTGGTACTAATTCATATTTCATTAATTCTTGTTTTACTTTTTCTACATTGCTATCTGGTAAATCTATTTTATTAATAGCTACAATTATTGGTATTTCTGCAGATTTAGCATGGTTTATTGCTTCTATTGTTTGTGGCATTACTCCATCATTTGCTGCAACTACTAAAATTGCTATATCTGTAATTTGTGCTCCTCTAGCTCTCATAGATGTAAATGCTTCATGTCCTGGTGTGTCTAAAAATGTTATTTCTCTGTCATTTACTTTTACTTTGTAAGCACCTATTGCTTGTGTAATTCCTCCTGCTTCTCCTTCTATTACATTAGTTTTTCTAATTGCATCTAAAAGTGATGTTTTACCATGGTCTACGTGCCCCATAACAACTATTACTGGTGGTCTTGGAACTAAGTCTTCTTCTTTGTCTTCTGATTCATCAAATAAAATGTCTTCTTCTGTTACTGTTTCTTTTTTAATTGCTGTTATTCCAAATTCTTGACCTATTAAGTATGCTGTATCAAAATCTACTTCTTGATTTATAGTTGCCATAATTCCATATCCTAATAGCTTTTTAATAACATCTGCTGTTGTCTTTTTCATTTCTGTTGCTAAGTCTTTTACTGTTATTGTTTCTGGTATTTCTATTTGTGTTAATTTAAATATTTTTTGTTTTGTTCTTTCTTGTTCTGCTTGACCTTTTCTCTTCTTTCCACGTCCTCCACGCTCTGTTGTTAGGTCATAGTAATCTAGCATTCCTCCATCTTGTTCATCAAACATGTTTGATAGTCTGTCTCTTTGCTTTAAGCTTTTTAGTTTTCCTTCGTCAAATCCTTGGCTTCCACTATTTTTTCTGTTTTTATTTTTTCTAGTGTTTTTGTTTTCATCAAATTTATTATTATTTTTTTGTTTATCAATTGCTTTATTGTATTCTCTAACTGTTTCTTTTTCAAGAGGTTCTACTGACATAATATTTTTTATGTTTTTTTCTATTCCTTTTTCGTCTAATGCTCTTTTATTGCTAAATTTATCACTATTGGTATTGTTTTTGTTAAATTTATTATAACCATTTTTGTAGTTATTATCATTTCTAGAATTTTCTGCTTTGTTTTGGTTATATCCATAATTGTTTTTATTGTTATAGTTATTGTGATTGTTATAATTATTTTTTTGATTGTCTCTATTAAATCTAGAGTTTTTATTGTCTTTGTTATATTCTTGTTTAGCTTTATTTTCATAATTATTTCTTACATTATTTTGTTCTAATTGATTTTGCTTTTTGCTTTCTTTATTTATGGATATGTTATTTTTTTCACTTGTTACTATTACTTGATCCATTGCTTCTGTTTTTTTACTTTCTATTTTTTTATTTTCTGCTAAAGGTTTATTTTCTTGTTTTTCTTTATTTTCGTTTATTGATACTTCTTTACTTTCTGCTTTTGATTCTTCTATTTCTTTCGTATTAAGGGTTTTTTCTGGTTGTTTTTCTTCTTTTTTTAATCCAAATAATTCGCTAACAGTCATTGGTTTGTTAGGTTTATTTCTATAAACAATATTATAATCTTTGTTTTGTCTTCTTTCTACAAAACCTATATTGTTTTTCTTTTCTATTTGTTTTGCTTTTTCTTCTTTTTTTTCTTTTTCGTTTTCTTCGTTTATTATTACTTCTCTTCTTATAATAACTGGTGCTTTTTCTTCTTTTTGTTTAGTTTTTTTACTTTCTTTGCTTTTTTCTTCCTTTTGATCTTGATTTTTTTGCTCTTCCTTTTTAGACAAAGCTTTTTCTATCTCTTTTGCTTCATCTTCTTCTACACCACTTAAATGACTTTTTGCTACAATATTTAGTTTTTTTGCTACATCTAATACTTCTTTACTGGTTAAGCCTAGCTTTTTAGCTATATCATATATTTTTATCTTACCCAATAATTTCACCCCCATTATTTATTTTTTGTATTTCATTAGATAAATTTATATCTTCTATTCCTAAAATTGCTTTGTTTTGTTTTCCAATTGCTTTACTTAAATTTTCTATAGTTTCAGTATAGATTATTGGTATTTTATAATCTATACTTAATTTTTTAAATTTATCTTTTGTTCTATTTGAAGCATCAATAGCTATAATTATTAAATATACTTTTTTTGTTTTTATTCCGAATTTCTACACTGTCAGAACCAAATAATACTTTTCTTGCTCTTGCTGCTAAGCCAATTAGCCCCATTATTTTTTTGTTATTTTCCAAGAATTACACCTCTTAAATTTTTATAAATTTCTTCAGATATTTTCATTTCAAATACTTTTTCTAGTCTTTTTGATTTTTCAAGCTTTTCTAAACATTCTATTTTTTCACATATGTAGGCACCTCTGCCTTCCATTTTTCCTGTTTTATCTATATTTATTTCATTTTGCTTATTTTTTACTATTCTTACTAATTCTTTTTTGTCTTTTTTTTCATTGCATCCCATACATGTTCTTACTACTGGTTTTTTCATATATGATGCCCCCTTTATAATCTATTTTACAGATTATTTTATTTTTTGATATGCTTGTTTATATTGTATGTTAACTACTTTGTGGTTTATTCATTTTCATTGCTATTTTCTTGTAATTTTTCGCTATCATTTTCTTGTTTTTCATCGCTCTTTTCTTCGTTTTGTGCTGCCATTAACATTTCTCTAAATTGTGTTTCTGATTTTATGTCTATTTTCCAACCTGTTAATCTTGCTGCTAGTCTTGCATTTTGCCCTGATTTTCCTATTGCTAATGATAGTTGATCATCTGGTACTATTACTTGTGCAAATTTTTCTTCTTCTTTTATATCTACTGCTAGTATTTTTGCAGGTAATAAACTTGATGATATATATATTGATGGATCTTCATCCCATTCTATTACGTCTATTTTTTCTCCATGTAACTCGTTTATTACATTTTGTATTCTTACTCCTTTTTGCCCTACACATGAACCTACTGGGTCTATATTTGGGTCTGGTGAATATACTGCAACTTTGCTTCTGTATCCTGCATCTCTTGATACACTTTTTATTTCTATTACTCCTTCATAAATTTCTGGTATTTCAAATTCTAATAGTTTTCTTACAAAGTCTGGATGACTTCTAGATACTATTACTTGTGGAGCTCCTTTTGAACCTTTTTCTACACTTACTATATATGCTTTTATTTTATCATTTACTCTATAATTTTCAGTTGGTACTTGCTCTTTTGTTGGCATTACTCCTTCTAGCCTTCCTAAGTCTAATACTACTATGTTTTTGTCTGCTTTTTGGACTAAGCCAGATACTATTTCTCCTTTTTTTTCATCAAATTGATTGAATAGTATTTCTCTTTCTACTTCTCTTAGTTTTTGTATTATTACTTGTTTTGCTGTTTGTGCAGCTATTCTTCCAAAGTCTCTTGGTTTTATTTCAATTTCTACACTGTCTCCTTCTTTTAAGTCTGGATTTATTTTTCTTGCTTCTTTTAAACTTATTTCTGTGTCTTCATCATTTGCATTTTCCATTACTTCTTTTATTGCATATACATGGGTTGCTCCTGTTTTTTTGTCCATTTGTA
Organism: uncultured Clostridia bacterium; assembly: GCA_947632475.1. Lineage (GTDB taxonomy): Bacteria > Bacillota > Clostridia > TANB77 > CAG-508 > CAG-269. Next base: position 55,047 of record CANRPI010000002.1, read on the forward strand.
CTTTTACATTTTCTAAGGAATCAAAGTTTCTTTTGTATGCTGTAACTAATGCCGTTTCTATTGATTCTAGTAGATATTCTTTTTTTATTCCTTTTTCTTTTTCTAGCTCTTCTAATGCTAATATTAATTCTTGATTGTCTATAGCTTGATTTTTCATTTTTATCCCATTCCTTTCTTTTACCAATTATATACTACTTTTATTTGTGCTATTTTTTTTCTTTCTATTTTTATTTTGTTTTCTTGTTCTTTTATTGTTATGCTTTCTTTGTCAAATTTTTCTAAAATGCCTCTATGTTCTTTTTTGTTTGTTTCGTCTTTTTGAAATAATTTGATATTTATTTCTTTTCCTATGCTTTCTTCTAAATGCTCATCTTTTCTTAACACTCTTTCTATTCCTGGTGATGAGACTTCTAGAAAATATTGGTCTTTTATATAGTCTGCTTCATCTAATAAACTGTTTATTTCATTATTTACTTTTTCACAGTCGTTTAAATCTATTCCTTCTTTTTTGTCTATGAATATTCTTAGGTAGTTGTCTTTTCCTTCTTTTGTATATTCTACATCATAAAGCTTGTAATTTAGTTCTTCTATTTTGCTTTTTATTAGCTTTTCTACTTTTTCTTCTATATTTGCCAAAAGGGTTACCTCCTTTTTTCTATTTTTTACTATTTACAATATTTAAGAGTGGGATTTGCTCCCACTCTTGCTGTATTCTATGTTCTTATATATTATACCCAATTTTTGGCATAAATGCAAGCTTTTTTTGAAAATTTTATAAAAAAAGGGCTCAATAAGAGCCCCTTTTCTCATATCTTCAAGTCTATTACATTCCCATATGGAATGGAATTTACTTGAAAATGCCACCATTCCGACTTTAAATATGTAAAGCCAGCCGCCTCCATCATCTTCTTCATATAAGAAGCATTTTTGGAAGCTTTTCCAGTTCCTCCTGCCCAGTAATAATATGCTGCCCTTTTGTCAAGGGTGTGCATTTTCGAGGGCATTTTGAGCATCCTTCCTGTCTCTAGCACCTTCAAACTCATGTCTACGGCTCTGCCGTAATTATGAGAGCTGGCGTTCTGAGCCAGAAACCAGCTCTCTCCAAGTTGGCCAAACCACTTCTTCTTGAAAGAATATGGCTTGTTTTTAAGAAACTTTTTGAACCCGTCCCTGATTTTGCAGGTAATGGTATATGGGCGGTACGCATCGTATATAACGATGCCATAGCCATCCTTTTTGAAAGCCTTTTGAGCTTTCAAAAGTTTCTGAGCAACTTGGAACCTAAGCCATGCTGCAGTTCCTGCTTTGCTTTCCTTTGAGGTATAAAACCTCTTGTCAGAAACCCCAGGGATTTTTTCCCCAGCCATGTTAAAGTCATTCTCAGACTTCGACATGTCGAGCCTAATATCCAGGCTCGGGATGTACTCCTTTATATTGACCAGCACATATGTACTGTCAATGTAGAGTTTCTTTTTGCCATACTTGACAAGAATTTTCCCGGACTTCGACTGCTTGATAGCAGTCACTTTTTTGCCTTTTTTGATGGTGGCTACTTTTTTGCCACTGGATGAATAGGCAACTTCATTTCGGGTTAACCAAATAGTCGTCCCTTTTAGTGTGCCATCCTTCCGGGTGGTTTCCTTAGAAGCCGCATTCGCAGCTAGAGGATTTATTGCTACTACCCCTATTGTCATAACTAAAACTGCAAGTAACATTTTCACGAATCTCTTCATTTTGTAATCCTCCTTTTTCTAATTTTTCTACAAAGAAATTCTACCTATATTATACCATATTTTTGCCGCAAAGTCTAATTATGTAGTTCTTTTCTGTAAAGTCACAAATTTATAAGTATAATTTCTATACTTTGTATTAAATTCTTTAATTTCTATTTCATCAAACTCATCTTTATTTTCAAATTTATTATATAAACTTAAATCTGATGTATCAACTAAAATAATTCTACCTGTTGCCTTTGAAATTGCTTCATCTATACTATATGCAATACCCATTTGTGGTGCATATGCTTTGTATGCTTCTTCTATTGTCCAATGGTCCAAATTTAAAAAATATTGTTGATTATCTTTAAAAAATGTTGCTACTACTCCGCCATTGCCTATATCTTTATATATTAATATATCATCTTTTTTTAAATTTTCTTGTAAATATTTTATTGGAGCTATATTAGATGAGTCATAATTTTCTTTTGTGGTTTTATATACATTTATTAAGCTCATAACTAAAATTACAATACAAATTACAATATTTACATATTTTTTATTTTCTTTTGATAAGAAATAACTTATTGCAAATATTAATAGTCCTGTTATTGTAAATAAATATCTTTCATATAATATTGGTGATATTATTGAAGCAATTGCTGCAACTACTATTACTGCTAGATAAAATATCATTGCACCTATTCCTGGTTTTATGTCTTCTTTATTTTTTATGTTTTTTACTATTATATAAATTAAATATATCCATAAGGCAATTGCTATTATTGTTGGTATTGTTTCTTGCATACTTGCTTTAAATTGGAAGTTTAATAAACTTATTATTATATGCGGAAATTCTATTGTAATCCAAAATCCTCCACCAACTCTTGTTAGTTGACCAATAAAATAAAATAACCATGGAATATATAAAATGACTTGTGCTATTTCTACTATTACAAATGTTTTTATTATGTTCTTGTCTATGTTTTTTCTTTCTTTTATTATGTAAATAATTAAAAATAAGTTCATAAGTCCTGCACATACTAATGCATAATAGTGCATGTAACAGCTTATAATACTAAATATTCCAAAAAGAATAGTATTTTTTATATTTTTTTCTTTTATAAATCTATATAAATATATTGCCATTAAACTTACAAAAAATGCTGTCCATGAATACATTCTTATTTCTAATGCATAACTTAACATTGTTGGTAAAAATAGGCTAAAAAAAGAAAATAAAAATCCTGTTTCTTTTCCAAAGTCTTTTTTTATGTGTGTAATTCCTAATATACTTAATGCAATTATTCCAATTGCTGAAAAGATTCTATATATTATTATATTACTTCCAAAAATTATGTTTATTACTTTTAACATCCAATAATATAAAATTGGATGTACGTCATTTCCTCCAATTTTCCATATTTCAGCAAATGAATGCTCTACAATTGAAACACTATATGATTCATCAAACCATATGTCACTATGAAATGCTGGTATTAGTATTAATACCGCTCCTATAATTATTAGTATTATGTGTAATAAGTTTGATTTTTGTATTTTTTTCATGTCTAATATCATTCCTCTCTTAATAAAGGTTCAAAAACATTTTGTATGAAATATAAAGAGGGTAGAAAACTTTTTACATCTACCCTTTATTTTTATTTAATTTTATATTTTACTTATTTCTTCTTCCTGTAAGCCATTTTCTGCAATTTTTATATTTCTAACATGATCAATTTTTTCCCATGATGTTTCTCTTTTAAATAAGCATTTAAAGTTTATTAATAACCATGTTCCCATAAATAGTGGATAAAATGCTAATCCTTTTAACATTGGTTTTATTGGTCTTTTGTCTAAATACATTGCCACTATTCCTGTAAGTGTTGGTAATAAAAAGGTTGGTACTAAATATTTTATTATATTTTCAATTAATTGAGCATGTGTCATTCCATTTCCTGCATACATTATAAAGTTTGTAAATAATAATATTAATGTTATTATAAACATTGGGATACTTCCTAATATATATAATAGTCCATCAAAATTTACCATTTTTTTGTTTTCTTTTGCTGCTACTGCTAATTGTTTGGTGTACTCTTTTATACATTGCATATGTCCTACTGTCCATCTTGTTCTTTGTGTCCATGATTGTTTGAATTCTACTGGTTGTTCGTCATATACTATTGCGTCTGTTGCCCAACCTAGTCTTTTTCCTTTTATTATTCTTTTTAATGAATATTCTATGTCTTCTGTTAAGGTTACTGTTTTTAAACCACCTTCTGGTTTTATTATATCAAATTTTATCATGAATCCTGTTCCATTTAATAATGGTGATAATCCTAAGTTGTATCTTGCTAAGTGATAAAATCTGTGCATTGTCCAATAGAATATTGCATATCCTGCTGTAATCCAACTGTCTGTTGGATTTTTTATATCTCTATATCCTTGGACTACTTCTTCTCCTTGGCATAGCTTTTTGTTCATGTTTTTTATAAAATCTGGATGTACTATGTTGTCTGCATCAAATACGAAAAATGCATCATAGTCAGCATTTTCTTCTATTTTTTGTGCTAAGAACCAGTCTAGCGCATATCCTTTTGTTTTTCTTACATTGTCAAATCTTTCATATACTATTGCTCCTGCTTTTTCTGCTATTTTTGCTGTGTTGTCTGTGCAGTTATCTGCAATTACATATATGTCGTATAATTCTCTTGGATAATTTTGTTTTTTTAAACTTTCTATTAAATTTTCTATTACGGATTCTTCGTTGTGCGCTGGTATTATCGCCATGAATTTGTGTTGCTTTTTGGTTGTTAATGGTTTGTCTTTTATTTTTACTAATGAGCATAAACTTATTACTAATTGGTATAACCAAAATATTGTTATTACCCAAACTAATGCTTCTCTTAGTATATATAAATAATCCATTTTTTTCCCTCTCTTTTTTATTTTTTATAATTTTATTATGCTTCCTTTTTTATTATACTATTATTGTTAATTTTTTGCAATATTTTTTCAAAATTTTGTTATTATTTCCATTTTTTCGTAGTAGTGGCATTTTTTTCATGTGCTAATTAATTTTCTTAATACATATCTTTAAATTATTTTCTACTTTATTTACTCATTTGAATCATCTTTTTTAATTTTTTTCATATCTTATATTGACAACATTGTATATTGTGCAATAAGATAAAACAAAAACCTCAAGGAAGGATTGTGATTTATAATATGAAAACTAAAATAAAAGTAGCTATAGTAGGCGCCTCTGGTTTAGTTGGAAGAACTGTTTTAAAAGTATTAGAAGAAAAAAATCTAAATAATATAAGTTATACTCTATTTTCTTCTAAAAAATCTGCAAATACAAGAATAAAATTTCAAAATCAAGACTATATACTTTGTGAATTGACTGAAAAATCTTTTGATTCTCATTTTGATTATTGTATCTTTTGTGCTGGTGGTGAAACTTCAAAAAAATTCGCTCCTATTGCTGCATCAAAAGGCAGTATAGTAATTGATAACAGTAGTTACTTTCGTATGAATCCAGATGTGCCTTTAGTAGTTCCAGAAGTAAACCCTGAAGCAATGCTAAAAAATAATGGTATAATTGCAAATCCAAATTGTTCAACTATTCAAGCAGTAGTTGCTCTAAAACCTTTAGACGACAAATATAGCATTAAAAGAATAGTATACTCTACATATCAGGCTGTATCAGGTAGTGGGCGCTTTGGAATCGAAGATTTAAGAAATAAAGCAAGTGGAAATGACCTAAAAAAATTTCCACATTCAATTTATAATAACTGCATACCACATATAGACGTCTTCATGGATGACGGCTATACAAAAGAGGAACACAAAATGATAGATGAAACTAGAAAAATCTTAAACAAACCAAACTTACCAATCACAGCAACTGCTGTTAGGGTTCCAGTTGAAAACTGCCATCGGAGAATCTATTAATGTTGAATTTGAAAAAGATTTCGACTTATATGATGTTAGAATACTCCTTCAAAACTCTCCTGGAATAATCCTAGTTGACAATTTAGAAAAAAATCAATATCCTTTAGCAAGCCACGCCAATGGAAATGATGAAGTATTTGTAGGTAGAATAAGACGTGACTTCAGTATTCCTAATTGCTTAAACTTGTGGGTTGTAGCAGACAATTTAAGAAAAGGAGCTGCATCAAACGCAGTACAAATTTTAGAATATTTATTGAAATTTTAGGCTTTTTTTGGTATAATATACTTATAAGTAGTAAATTAATAAATTTACATACGTTTTTAATATGAGAAAAATTAACCTTAATTAAGAATATAAAATAAAGAGGTATTACAAATGAATGAATATGTAAAAAAACTTGCCAATAAAGATGTAGAATTTCAAAATATTATAAATAATTTAATATTAGACCCAACAGTCCAATCAATGAAGAATTTTAGGCAGCACTATGAAACTAATTGTTTTGACCATTGCTATATAGTTTCATACTATTGCTATAAAATATGCAAAAAATATGGTTTAGACTATAAATCTGCTGCTAGAGCTGCAATGCTTCATGACATATTTCTATATGATTGGAGAAAACGTCAACCAGACAGAAAAGGGCTACATGCATATACTCATGGAAAAAAAGCTTGTGAAAATGCATGTAAACTATTTGATTTAAATGACAAAGAAAAAGATATGATTATAAAACATATGTGGCCTGTAACCTTAGCAATTCCAAAATCTTATGAAGGTATTATATTAACTTTTGTAGATAAATATAGTGCAATGTCAGAAACTTTTGAAATTTTTAAAACAAAATTATTTATGAAAAAAGCCTTTAGATATGCTTACCTATTTTTCTGTTTATGTTTTATAAAAATTTAAATAAAAACATAGTTTATTAAATGCTAAAATGAAAGTAGATACAAATTCTACTTTCATTTTTTACTATTAAGAAATAATTTCTATTTATTTTCATCTGCCCATCTTAGCATTTTTATATCTTTATATTTAGTTAAAACTTCTCTATATTTATCATAATCTTCTTCCCATAAGCTATTTGGCACTTTATCAAATGCTGTAAAGATTTTTTCTGCTTCAACTAAATATATAACTTGTTCTTGTGGTGACATATTTTCATATTGTTTTGCAAAGTTATATAACCTATCTAACATTTGGTTCGCTTCTATAAAAGACCAAAAATCTTTTACTTTCATTCCAAACAATTTAATTTGCATTACTGCATATGCTATTAACACAAAAATTGCAAATATTAATATATACATTATTGCAAATATATCCATCTATTTCCACCTCTTTAAAAATTTTCCTTTTGTGTACTTTTTAATTATACCATATATGACATTTTTTTGCAAATTATTTTTGTACCATAAGGACGCTTCTTAATGGCACATTTGTTGAACATCAACTTATAAAAAATAGATTTTTCTATTTACTCTAATTAATTTTTATGATATATTTTAGAATAAACAATGTTTTAAATAGCACAGAAAGGAAATTAGTATGGATGAAAAATTTAACATTACTAAAAAAGCTGGTATTTATGGAATAATTGGAAATATATTTTTATTAATTATTAAAACTATTGTGGGATTTATTAGTAACAGTCAAGCTATGATTGCAGATAGTTTTAATAGTGCTGGCGATATTTTTGCTTCTTTAATGACCTTTATTGGAAATAAAATTGCAAGTGAACCTAATGATGAAGATCATAATTTAGGACATGGTAAAGCTGAATATATCTTTTCAATGTTCATTAGTATATCTATGATTTTAGTTTCTGCAAAACTACTTTTTGATTCTGTTATTGCTTTAATAGAAGGAAGTAATTTAATATTTTCATGGTTTTTGGTTTTTGTTTGCATAGCTACTATTATTACTAAACTTTGTTTATATGCATATACTAAATTTGCTTACAAAAAACATAATAATATTTTACTTGAAGCTAATATGAAAGATCATAGAAATGATTGTGTTGTAACTTTTTTTACTTTGCTTTCTGTTTTACTTACACTTGTTGATATATATTGGTTTGACAGTATAGTTGGAATTGGAATTTCAATTTGGATTTGTTATACAGGAGTTACTATTTTTATTGAAAGTTATAATGTTTTAATGGATATTAGTGTAGATGAGAAAACTAAAAATATTATTTTAGATATTGCTCATGGATATAAAGAAATTAAGAAAGTTGATGATATTGTTTCTACACCCGTTGGTGATAGATACTTAATTTTTGTTACAATTTATTTAGATGGTAATATGTCAACATTTGAAAGTCATAACTTAGCTGATAGTCTTGAAAAAAATATAAGTGCATTAGAAAAAGTATATAAAACAGTAGTTCACGTAAATCCAATATAACTAAAAATTTATGTTTAAAAGAAAAATATCTCAAAAGTGGCATAAATGTGCCACTAAAAGAAATTTCCCCATTGTGGCACAAATGTGTCACTAAGAAGCGTCTCCATAGCACAATGTACCACTAAGAAACGTCTCCGTGGGACAAATCTAGTCCCATATCATGTTCTCTTTCTGCTTCTTCTTCTATTTCTTTTTGTATTTTTTCTAATTCTTCTTGTGTAATATGGTTCTCATCTATTTTATTTTTTTCTATATATTTTTCTAGCATATTTGTTACATAGGCTCTATTATATACATCACTTATTTCTTCTACTTCTGATAATATTTCAATGCATTGTTCTTTGCTTAAATAACATGAACTTGTTTCTTCTATTCCATCGGCATCTCTATAATCCATATTTTCTGGATGTTCTTTAAAATGTTCATCTGCTTCTTTTACTGCTCTGTCTATTTGTCTATTTCCTTCTGTATTATATTCGCCTACTGTGTCTCTTATCTGCGTTTTTATTGGCCATACATTATTTGTTTCTAATTGCTTATCAAATGATTTATTACCGCTTCTAGTTTTTCCTGGAGAATAAAATACTTCTATTTCTCCGTATTGTCCATTTTTTATTGATATAGTTTCATTTCCTGCTATTTTATACCTACAAAGTACATCTTCTTTTTCTACTTCTCCATTACCTTTTAGTTGATAATTTTCTTGTGTCGGATTTGTCCCTACTGTTTCGTCTACTTCTATATTTAATGGAGTTATTATACCTTTTGAGTCAACTACTGCTAAACTATATCTTGCTGAATCTATATTGCTACTTTTAGAATTTTTATCTTGCAAAAGTCGATTTTTTTTGGATGATTCTATAACTACTAGCTTTTTTGCATCTAATGGAAAATTACTAATTTTTCCTCTTAAAATTTGCCCTAGTGTTTTTATTTCATTTACTTTACTGTTTAATTTTATTTCTTGTTTTATAACTACATTTTTTTGCCTAGTAGTTTCTTTAGTGTTATCTTCATCTTCTATTTCTTCTTGATTTTCTAAATCTTCTTCTAATTTTTCTTGACTTTCTTTATCATCTTCTATTTTTTCTTCGTCACTTTCTTGCTCTTGACTTTCTTCATTTTCTTCAATTTGCTCTTGTTCTTCTTCATCTTCTATTGATTGTTCCTCTAACTCAACTTCTGCTATACGCGTTATATCCTCATTTTCATAGCCTTCTCCTAAAACATGTGCTAATTCATTGATTTTATTTTTTTTCCTATATTCTAATAATTCTTCTCTTAATTCTTTAAAATCAATTTCATTTACTTTGTTTCTAATTTCTTCTTTTATATCTTCTGATATGTCTGCTAATTCTTCGCTTTCTTTAAAAATTATTTTCTCTCCCGGTACAGTTGTTGTATAGGCTCCTATTATTTTATTGTCTAAATAATAATTAAATGTATTGCCATTTTCATTTAAACATACATATAAACTTTTTTCTTGATTATTTATTAACATTTTTGATAAATATTTCATAATTTTTCTCCAATCAAATCATAATTTCCACTTACATCTGTTATTTTGCATTTAACAAATGTATTTATAATATCATTTGGTTTTGTATCTTTCTTTATATTATTATTTTGTTCATAGGTTGGATTTTTAATATAAACTAAACCATCAATTTCTGGAACATCTAAGCAAGTTCTTCCTATATAATATCTTTTGTCAAAAGACATTTCTTCTACTATAACTTCATATGTTTTTCCAATTTTATTTTCTAAATTCTTTCTCGATATTTCGCTTTGTAATTTCATTACTTTATTGTACCTAGATGTTTTTGTATTTCCATGTATTTGATTAGGTAATTTTGCTGCCGGCGTGTTGTCTTCTTTTGAATATTTAAATACACCTAATTTATCAAATTTTGCTTGTTTTACAAATTCTAATAGTTCTTCAAAGTTTTCATTTGTCTCACCTGGAAAGCCTACTATTAAACTTGTTCTTAATGTTACATCTGGTATTTTGCTTCTTATGTTTTCTATTAAATTCATTATTTGTTCTTTAGATGTTCTTCTATTCATTTTTTTTAGAATTGAATTTGATATGTGCTGTATTGGTATGTCAAAATATTTTACTATTTTCTTATTTTTTGCAACTAAATCTATTAATTCTTCTGTTATTCCTTCTGGATATGAGTATAAAAATCTAATCCATTTTATTTCTTCTATTTTACTTATTTCTTCTAATAGTTCTACTAGTTTGTTTTCTTTATATAAATCTTGTCCATATTTTGTGGTATCTTGAGCTATTATTATTAATTCTTTTATTCCTTTTTTTGCAAGTTGGTTTGCTTCTTCTATAATGTCTTCTTTTTTTCTACTTACAAAAGGTCCTCGAATGTATGGAATCGCACAATATGTGCAATTATTGCTACAACCTTCTCCTATTTTTAAATATGCATAATTTTTCCCAGTTGTTATTGTTCTATTTAAAAATTCTTCTTGTGTTAGCATTGGCATTTTAGGAATTTTTGTTATTTCTTTATGTGTTTTTGTCTTAGATTTTTCTACAATTCCTTTATTAATTAAATTTTCTATTTTTTCCCATAATATGTTGTATTCATCCAATTTTATAAATAAATCTACTTCTGGTAATAATTTTACTAAATCATCATAATATCTTTGCACTAAACATCCCATTACAATTAAATATTTGCATTTTTTTTGTTTGTATTTTGCCATCTCTAATATTGTGTTTATTGCTTCTTCTTTGCTAGAATCTATAAAACCACATGTGTTTATTACTATTATTTCTGCTATTTTTTCATCATTTACTATTTTATATTTGTGATTTTTAAAAATTCCTATTGCCGCTTCTGTATCTATTAAATTTTTGCTACATCCTAAATGCACAAATCCTACATTCATTATTATTTTCCTTTCAATTTTCTTGCTATATATCTTATTCTTTATGGCTACATATATGCTTTCTTGTTAATTCCATTAAATCTAATTTTGTAAATCCTTCTACTTGAGTTTTTGCTCTATCTTTTTTTAATTCTTCTTTTAATATCTCTTGTATTTTTTCTTTATTTTCTTGCTTTTGCATATCTATATAGTCTATTATTATTATTCCTCCTATATCTCTTAGCCTTAATTGTTTTGCAATTTCTATTGTTGCTTCTTTATTTACTCTAAATACTGTTTGTTCTAAATTTTTATTTCCTGTGTATTTTCCTGTATTTACATCTATTGCAGTTAAAGCCTCTGTTTTATCTATAGAAATAAATCCTCCACATTTTAACCATATTTTTCTATTTTGAATTTTTTGTATTTGTTCATTTATATCATATGTTTCAAATATATCTTCTTTCTCTTCAAGTTGTACTTGTATATTGCTGTATTCTTTATTTTCTTCTTTTATTTTCTGTATATTTTTTAATTCTTTTTCTTCATTTAAAACTATTTTTAGTTGCTGATTTAATGGTAGGTCTATTAACAATTTTTCTAATACATCTTCACTTTTATATAATAACTGTGCTTTTTTTCTATTTGGATTTATACTTGTTTGTATTATTTTTTCCCATTTATCTTGAATTTTTTTTATGTCTTCTATTATTTCTTTTTCTTTTCCTTCTGCTGATGTTCTTATTATTGCACCATTACCTTCGCTTAAGTTTGATTTTACTAATTTTATTAGTCTTTCTTGCTCTTTTTTATCTTCAATTTTTTGTGATACTGTTATTATTTCAGTATTTGGCATTAATACTATATATTTGCTTGGCAAATTTATATGTGTTGATACTCTTGCTCCTTTTTTTTCATTGCTGTCTTTTTTTACTTGTACTAATATTTTTTGCTCAGGTTGTAATATGTCTGAAATTTCTTTGTCATTATCATATTTTATTTTTGTTTCATCTATTTTTGGTAATGCATCTTTTAAATGCATAAAACTATTTTTTTGTGTTCCTATATCTACAAAAGCTGATTGCATTCCTTTTACTATGTCTTTTACTATACCTACATATATGTTTCCTTCTTTTCTTTCATTTTCTCCTTCGTCTTCATAGTATTCAATTAATTTTCCATTTTCTACTAATGCTATTTTCTTTTGATTATTTTGTGTTTGTATAAAAATTTCTGTCATTTTCGCTTTCTCCTTTTTGTACTAAAACTTTTTTATAAAATGCTTAATTGTATTTGTTCATTGCTATGTCTACTCCATTTTTTACTATCTCTACTACTGCTTCTTTGGCTTTTGTTACACCTTGCTCTAATAAAAGCTTGTCCTCTTCAGGAATTGCTCCTATTACATAGTCTATTAATTGGTCTTTTTCTTTAGGAGCACCTATTCCAACTCTTACACGTGTAAATTCGTCTGTATCTAATTCATGAATTATTGATTTCATTCCATTATGTCCTCCAGAACTACCTTTTTTCCTTATTTTTATTAAACCTGGATTTATGTCTATATCATCATATACTACAATTAATTCTTCCATTTCTATCTTGTAAAAATCTAATATTTCTCGAACACTTTGACCGCTTAAGTTCATATATGTTTGTGGTTTTAATAATATTACTTTTTCATTTTCTATTTTGCCTATTCCATATAACCCTTGAAATTTTTTCTTGTTTACTTCTATTTCATATTGCTCAGCTATTTTATTTATTGTATTAAATCCCATATTATGCCTCGTATTGCTATAATCTTGCTCTGGATTTCCTAAACCTACTATTATGTACATTTCTATTATAATAGCTTTTATTTCTAAAAGCTATTTTCCTCCTTATTTTTTATTTTATTAGTATAATTAATCTACTAGCATTGGTCCAATTTCTGTTACGGTTCCTGCTCCTAATGTCATTACTATATCATTTTCTTTTACATTTTCTTTTACATATTTTACACATTCTTCAAAGTTTTTAATGTATTTTGCTGGCTTTCCTAATGAGATAATTTTTTGCGCTAAATCATTAGATGATATTCCATATGTGTTTGTTTCTCTTGCTGCATATATATCTAAAATGATTATATTGTCAAAATTTAATAATGCTTTTGCAAAGTCTGTTAGTAATGTTTTTGTTCTACTGTATGTGTGTGGTTGAAATATTACCCATGATTTATTGTATTTTTTGTTCATTAAAGATTTGGCTGTTGCTATTATTTCTGTTGGATGATGTCCATAATCGTCATATACACTTGCTTTGTTATCTATTTTTCCTTTATATTCAAATCTTCTATGTGCTCCAGTAAATTTTCTTAATGCTGTTTTTATATGTTCTTTTTGTATGTTATATTCTGTGCATACTGCAATACATGCTAGTGCATTTAATACATTGTGCATTCCTGGAATTGATAGTTTTATTCTATCAAAAAATGTGTCATTATGATATACGTCAAATTCTGCAAAACCATCGCCATCAAATACTATGTTTACTGCAAAAAAGTTTGTGTGTTTGTTTGTTATTCCATATGTTATTGTTTTTGCTTTTGTGTATTTTTCTAAGTCTAGACAGTTTATGTCATCTCCATTTGTTACTAATATTCCATCTTCTGGCAATAGTTTAACATATTTTATGAATGCTTTTTTTATATTTTCAAATGTTTTGAAGTAGTCTAAATGGTCGTTATCTATATTTAATATTATTTCTGTTTTTGGACTGAATTTTAAAAAACTTTCTACATATTCACATGCTTCTATTATAAAGTGTTCTGTGTTTCCTACTTTGTAATTTCCTTCTATTGGTTTTAAATACGCTCCTACTTGTATGCTTGGATTTTTTAATGCCTCTAAAAAACATAGTGATACCATTGATGTGGTTGTGGTCTTTCCATGTGTTCCAGATATACATATTGTGTCTTTATAGCATCTTGTTAGCTCTCCTAGAAAATCTGCCCTTTCCATTAGTTTTATTTTTTTATTTTTTGCTTCTACTATTTCTACATTGTCTTGTTTTATTGCTGCTGAGTATACTACTAGGTCTGCTTTTGCTACATCTTCTATATTACTTCCTATTGTAACTTTTATTCCTAATTGTTCTAGCTTTTCTGTGTTTTCAGATTTACAACAGTCTGAACCTGTGATGTTAAAGCCCCAATCTTTTAAAATTGCAGCTATTCCACTCATACTTACTCCACCAATTCCTATCATATGTACGTTTTTATATTTTTTTATATTGTCTATATTTGGCATTGCTTTGCACTCTCCTTTTTTAACAGCTAAATTATACAATTTTCTTTGAAAAATTTCAATAGTTTTCGTAAAATTTCAAGCTGATGTTCTTATGTTTATTATTGTTTTATATTATTTTATGAATGTGTTATTAAAAATTTGACAAATATTAAAAAAGTGTATAAAAGATAGAAAGTAAGTAGCCACAGACAATGTGTGTTATCATAATAATTTTTGATAAACACCACATAGCTCAGCCAAGCCAAATGTGGTGTTTTTTTATTGTGCAAACGAAAACTGGCAACTAATTAGAAATAATTAGTTGCCTCCCATAGCAATTAACTGGATCTATAGTGTAGAAACCAGTAAATTATTATATTAATTTCTATCTTTCTTGTTTTCGTATTGCATTATCAGTAATTTTCATAATTTCAGCTAATAATTCTCTATGTGCTAGTGTAATTTCAGAACTATTTCCATTTGGAATATTCAAGTCATCTATACTATAAGTTATCCCATCTTTCTCTGTAATTTCAACTAAATTTCTACCTGATGTATCTCTTGGAATTTTATCTATAAAATTTCTTAATTCAGATAAATCTATTTTTTCATTAAAATAATATTTTGTAGTACTTGTAGACGATACTGGTCCATTGGGAAGAATACCACCACTATGTGAAGTTTCTATTATTGCATCATCATAAAAATAGTATGTAAAGATTAATGATGGTGCTGACATATAATCTATTGATATTTTTAAATTTGGATTATTTGGAATTTCTATAGTTGAAGTTTTATAATATATAGCAATAGCAACAATGAAAATACATAGTACAGAAAATACAATTATTAAAATTTTTTTGTGTTTTTTCACAGATATTTCCTCCTAATCATTTATAAAATAATTATATAGTATTAAATATGAATTGTCAATGTTTTGATCATTTATCTATAAAACAAGTATGTGCAATTTTTAACTTTTGTAGTATAATATTGTTGATTTTAGTTTTAAAATTCTTTTGTCAATCTTTGTGATAATAATTTTATTAATTGCCTTCCATAATCAGCTCGACTTTTTC
>CANRPI010000003.1 GCA_947632475.1 uncultured Clostridia bacterium
GTGATGTCTATTTTTTTCTTGAAAAATTTTTTTGTTTTTTTTCAAAAAATGCTTGACTTTTTATAGTTGGTCTTTCTCAGGTACAAATCTGTTTAAAAACATTTATGATTATTTTTAAACTTTTATTTTCCTTTTTATTTCTTGTGTGTTTTATTTACTTTTTTATATTTTTTCTCTTCTTTTTTTGGTTGTTCTTTTGGTTGTTTTTGTGTCTTTCTCATAGCTTTTTTATCTGCCTCTTTTATTGATGCTATTCTGTCACTATATTTATTAACAAATTTGCTTTTTCTTTTTCCATGTTTATCGTCAGTTTCTTTTGGCTTTTTATTATTTTTTTGAGATTTTTTCTTTAATTTGTTTATTCTTTTATCTTCTCTTAATTTTGTATTTAACATTAAATATTCTGGGTCATTTTGTTTATCTTGATATTTTAAGTCATCACATATAAGTTCTATAACTGATGCTGCAACTTTGTTTGCATCATGTCTTATTCTGTTATCTTTTATCATTGATAAGTTTCTTTGTAAAAATTTAATTCCTTTTACTTTGTCTATATCTTGATAAACTAGGTCTTGTCCTTCCATATTGTATCTTTTTATAAATTCTGGAACTATTTCTCCTGTATCATAAATACAGTAATCTACTACTCCTGCTCCACAATGCTCTATTATTGCATTTAAATGGTCTGATACACTATAATTGTCTGTTTGCCCAGGATCTGTCATTATATTGCTTACATATACTTTTATTGCTGAACTTTCTTTTATTGCTTTTGTTACTCCACTAACTAAAAGGTTTGGTATAACATTTGTATATAAACTTCCTGGTCCTATTATAATACATTCTGCATTTTTTATTGTTTCTATTACTCCTGGCGCTGGTTTACAGTTTGAAGGACTAAGCATAATTCTATTTATTTTTGTAATTTTGTCTGATACAACTTCTGGTATTCTAGATTTTTCTTTTACAACATAACCATTTGCAAGTTCTGCTACTATATTCATTTCATCTAAAGTTACTGGCATAACTTTTCCTACCATATTGATTATTTCTGAAGATTTCATAACTGAATCTGCAAAATCTCTGTTTATTTCTTTCATGGCTGAAAAAAATATGTCTGAAAATTTTAATCCATTAAGCCTTCCTCTTGTAAATTCATAATTAAATAATTTGCTGGTTTCTTCTTCTTTGTTTGATAGTGCAATTATACTGTCTTTTATATCATCTAATGGTAATAAGTCTAAATCCTTTCTAGATTCTGTTATTCTTTCTCCATAATCTGAAACTGTAACTATTGCTGTTAGATTACTTGTATAATTTTTTAAGCCTTCTAATACTGTATTTAGTCCGCTTCCTCCACCTATTACTACAATGTTTGGACCTTTGTCATATATTGTTCTGTTATATATTAATGATTTAACATTAACATTCTTTTTGTTTTCCATTCTTTCGTCAGTTGCTTCTATCATTAATTCTAATGTTCTTCTATTTATTGAAATTAACCCTAAAACTATTGCTACAAATCCAATTACAAATATTACTATAACCTTACCTACTTCTTGAAATGATATTTCATCCATTACAAGTATTTCTGCTAGCCCATAACAAGCAAGCATAATTCCTATTAATATTAGGAAAATCCACCTTTTCATTTTACTACTAGATTTAAACCAGTGCATGAATCCCTTCATTTTTTACATCCTTTCTAAGCTTCGTTATTATTTCCTAAAATTTCTATTTCTAATTCTATTTCTTTTGCAAATTTTTCTTTTATTATTTTTTTTGTGTATTTTATTAATTCTAAAACATCTTTGGCTGTTGCATCACTTTCATTTATTATAAATCCACTATGTTTAGTTGAAATTTGAGCTCCCCCAATTTTATATCCTTTTAACCCCGCTTCTTCTATTAGTTTTGCTGTTATAAAATCTTCTCCTCTTTTAAATGTGCTTCCAGCACTTGGATATTCTATTGGTTGTTTTTCTTGCCTTAAATTTGCATATTGTTTCATTTTTTCACTTATTTCATTGTTTTTTCCTCTGTTTAGTTCTAATTTTAGTTTTGAGCCGAGTTATTATATATTTTTGTTCTTTTAGTATACTATTTCTATACCCAAATTTTAATTGTTCATTTGTGAATTTTTTTTCTGTTCCATTATAGTCTATTGCTGTAACTTCTAGGACTACATCTTTCATTTCTTTTCCATATGCTCCTGCATTTATTCTAATAGCCCCTCCTATTGTTCCTGGAATTCCTGATAATTCTTCAAATCCTGATAAGTTTTGTTTTAACAACTTTTGTGCTATTGTGCCAATTTTTTCTCCTGCGCCAACTGTTACTATTTCATCTTCTACTTCAAATTTTTTTAAATTTATTTGTAATACTATTCCTTTTATTCCTTCATCTAATACTAAAATATTGCTTCCATTTCCTATTATTGTTATTGGTATTTGATAACTTTTTGCTAATTTTAATATGTTTTTTAGGTCTTCAAAATTTTCAATTTTTATAAAAACTTCTGCAGGACCACCTATTTTGAATGTAGTATGTTTTTTCATTGGCTCATTATATAAAATTTTTTGTTTTTCTATTGCTGAATTTTTTTCTAATATTTCTTTTATTGGTATATTTGAATTATTTAGATTTTTTTCAGATTGCAAAGACTTCACTTCCTTTATTGCTTTTTTCTAAAATATTCTTAATATATCATTATAAGTAACATATAATGAAAGTGCTATTAATATTGAAAATCCTATTAGCTGAATATTTATTTCTGTTTTTTCATCTAATGGCTTTCTTCTAATTAGTTCTATTAATAAAATTAATATTTTTCCACCATCTAATGCTGGTATTGGTAAAAGGTTTGTTACTCCTAATGATAGTGATATAAGTGCCATCATAGAAATAAATTCTCTTATTCCATTTGTTTTTGCAACTACTTCTGATATTCCAACTGGTCCCATCATTTGGTCTACACCAACATTTCCAGTAAATAGTTGTTTTAAGTTGTCTATTATTGAAATTAGAAATGTTTTTGTTTCTAATGCTCCATTTATACATCTATTTAAAAATGTGTCTTCTGCTCTTTTTAAGCTTATTCCTAAATAATAACTGCTTTCATAGTTTGGAGTTAGTTCTATTTCTAATTCTTCTTTTCCTCTTTTTAGTGTTAATTTAATTGTTTCTTGTTCTTTTGAATTTACTAATTCTATTATTTTGTTTGTGTCTTTATTTACTTCTTCTCCATTTACTTTTATTATTTGGTCATTTGTTTTTATTCCTTGCTTTTCTGCAGGACTTTCCTTATCTATTGCTACTATTTTTCCTTCTTCATTTAGGTATATTCCTGTAACTTTGTTTTTTACTTCGGTTGGCTTTACTGTATATTCTAAGTTTTCTTCATTTCTTTGAATTTCTACTTTTAATTCTTTTCCATCTATTTTGTCCATTACTTTGTCTAAATCATATTTGCTTGATATTTTTTTATCGTTTATTTTTATAATTTTATCTCCATCTATTATTCCTGCACCTTCAGCTGCATATCCTTCTACTACATTTTCAATTTCATTAGATAGATATGTACCTGAAGTTGCTGTTAATGTAAAATATACAACTATTGCAAATATGATATTTACAGTTGCCCCTGCAACTACTATTGCAATTCTTTTGGGTATACTTGCTTTTGAAAATGAACCACTATCTTCTGACCTTTCTTCTTCTCCTTCCATACTTACAAAGCCACCTAATGGAATTAACCTAAGTGCATATTTTGTTTCTTTTCCTTGCTTTTTCCATATAGTAGGTCCAAAGCCTATTGCAAATTCATTTACTTTTACTTTGCATAGTTTTGCTACTGTAAAATGTCCTAATTCATGTATCAAAATTAGAAATCCTAGTAAAATTATTATTTTTACTGCTGATATTATAAATGTAATCAATTTTTCCTCCTTATAAAATGAGAAATTACCTAAAATATGTATGTAAATAATAAATAAGCAAATGGTGCTGTAAATATTAAACTGTCTATTCTATCTAACATTCCGCCATGTCCTGGTATTAAGTTACTAAAGTCTTTTATATCTACAAATCTTTTTATACTAGATGCTGCAAAATCTCCTATTTGACTTATTATGCTTAAAATTATAGTAGTAACTGTAATTCCAATGTATGAATAATCCATATTTAATTTTATATTTATTACATATGTGTATATTAGTACTACTACTATTGCGCCAATTATTCCTCCTATACATCCTTCAATTGTTTTTTTAGGGCTTATTTTATTAAATTTGTGTTTTCCAATGCTTCTTCCTACTACATAAGCAAATATGTCTGTTCCCCATGATGCAAATATTACATACCAAATTAGTATTTTTCCATCTTTCATTCCATTTATTAGTGCTAAAAACATTATAAAAAATACTACATAAAATATTCCTAAAAATGTATATGCTATGTCTTTAAAACTTGTTCTCATTTCTGTTGCAATTATTTGTATAAATAATATTAATAAAGTGGTTGGCACTGAAAATACTAATACTGTACTTAAGTATTGTTTTGGTATTATATGTAGAAATGAAATTAAAAAACATGATAAGTAACTTACCCATTTTACTGGGTTTGATACTTTTGTTGCTGCATTTAAGTATTCATTCATACTAATTAATGCTATAATTGTTAATGCAATATCTACTAATATTTTATTTCCAATAAGTATAACTATGACTACTAATGGAAATCCTAGTAGTGATGAGGTAACTCTTTTTACATCCATAATTTTTCCTTTCGTTTTTTATTATTGTATTTTTATTGTTCGTTTATTGCTATTTTTGTTAGTTTGCTCCAAATTTTCGTGTCCTTTTTTGGTATTCTATTATTGCTTTGTCTAAATCTTCTTCTTCAAAGTCTGGCCAATTTTTGTCTATAAATAGAAATTCTGAATATACTAATTGCCATGGTAAAAAGTTACTTAGTCTTAGTTCTCCACTTGTTCTTATTAATAAGTCTGGGTCTGGTTGTCCTTGGGTATATAAGTTATTTGATATTAATTCTTCTGTTATGTTTTCTATTTCTAAATTTCCATCTTTTACTTCTTTTGCTATGTTTTTAACTGCTTTTAGTATTTCATCTCTTCCACCATAATTTAAAGCAATATTAAATGTTACTCCTGTATTGTCTTTTGTTCTTTCCATACATCTTTTTATGCTTTTTTGCATTCCTTCTGATAGAACTGATATGTCTCCTAATATTTTTACTTTTATATTTTCTGTGTCTGCTCTTTTGCTATAATCGTCTAAGTAATTTTGTAATAATGTCATTAATGCTTTTACTTCTTCTTCTGCTCTTTTCCAATTTTCAGTTGAAAATGCATATACTGTTATGTATTCTAGTCCTATTTTGTTTGCATATCTAACAATTTTTTCTAATGTTTTTGCCCCTTCTTTATGTCCAAAGCCTGCTGGTTTTCCTTTTGCTCTTGCCCATCTTCTGTTTCCATCCATTATTATTGCTATATGCTTTGGCATAAATTGTTTATCAAATTCCATTTTATATAATCCTTTCCTATGCACAAATTTTAATTAATAATTCCTGTTATTAAATATTATTTGTTTCTATTTTTTATGTATAAAGCAAGTTGTCTTAAAAATTCTGCCTTTTCACCATATTCTTCTAAGTTTTCTATTGCTTCTTTTGTTATTTTTTCTAGAATTTGCTTTGCTTCATCTAATCCATATTTTGATACATATGTGCATTTTTTTAGTTCTTTGTCATTTCCAACTGGCTTTCCAAGTATTTTTTCGTCTCCTTCTTCTGATAGTATGTCATCTTTTATTTGAAATGCTAATCCAATTTTTTCTGCATATATGCTTAGTTTTTCTAATTCGCTTTTTGTGCAGTTTGCAAGTATTGCTCCCATTCTTACTGATAATTTTAGCAATGCTCCTGTTTTGTTTTTATGCATATATTCTAGATATTCTTCTGCAATTTGCTTGCCTTCATATTCTGTGTCTACATATTCTCCTGCTATCATTCTATCTACTGCTTTTGTGAATTCATTGAATACTTTTACTTTTCTTGATAATTCTTCTATGTATTCTTGTTTTTTGGTTTCTTCTGCTTTTTCTATTTTTTTGGCTTGCTTTTGTATGTCTTCACTTATTACAATGTATGCATTGTTTAATAAGCCATCTCCTGCAAGTATTGCTGTTGCTTCGTTGAATTGCTTATGATTTGTTGGCTTTCCATGCCTAAAATCGTCATTGTCTATTCCTGGTAAGTCATCATGTATTAATGAAAAGTTGTGTATCATTTCTAATGCTATTGCATATGGCATGCAGTTTTCTATGTCTTGTTTAAAAATCTGATATGTTGCTACTACTAGTATTGGTCTTAGTCTTTTTCCCCCTGCCATTAGACTATACTGCATTGATTCGTTTAATGTTTTTTCTGGTACTTGTTCTTTTCTTGTGTATTTTTCAAGTTCATTGTTTATCATTTGTTGGTATTTTTTTAGTTGTTCTTTAAATTCCACTCTTATAGCCCCTTTTCTATTTTATTCTATTCTTAGGCTTTTATTTGCTTTTATACTGTCATTATTTCTTTTTCTTTTGTTTCTAATATTTTATCTATTTCTTCTATGTTTTTGTCTGTTATTTTTTGTATTTCATTTTCTGCTTGCTTTAATTCGTCTTCTGTTATTGTTCCTTCTTTTTGTTCTGCTTTTGCTTGGTCTATTCCTTCTCTTCTTATGTTTCTTATTGATACTTTCGCGTCTTCTGCCATTTTCTTTATGTCTTTTACTAATTCTTTTCTTCTCTCTTCATTTAATTCTGGAAATGCTAGTCTTATTACTTTTCCATCATTATTTGGATTTAGTCCTATGTCTGAACTAAGTATGGCTTTTTCTATGTCTTTTAATATGCTTAAATCCCATGGTTGTATAACTATTAGTCTTGCTTCCGGAACTGATACTCCTGCTACTTGATTTATTGGTGTTGGTGTTCCATAATAATCAATTTTTACTTTGTTTAGTACAGCTGGATTTGCTCTTCCTGCTCTTACTTCTGCAAGCCTTTCACTATATACACTTATTGCTTTTTCCATTTTGTCTTTTAAATTTGTATAATCCATTTTTTTCTCCTCCTAATTTTTATTATAAATTTTTCTTTTATAATAATTAATTTTCTATGCCATATTTTATCATAGATATTAAAAAAATGATAGAGTTTTCTATCATTTTTTTATTGTTTTTAGTTGTTTGATACTATTGTACCTACATTTTCACCTTTAACTGCTCTAACAATATTTTCTGGGTCTGAAATTCCAAATACTAAAAGAGGCATATTGTTGTCTCTACATAAGGCAGTTGCAGTTGAATCCATAACTTTTAAATCTTTTTCTAAAACTTCTGAATAGGTAATTTTATCATATCTGATGGCATCTTTAACTACAAGTGGATCAGCAGAATAAACTGCATCAATAGATTTTCCAAGTAAAATAACGTCTGCTTTTATTTCAGTAGCTCTAAGAACTGCAGCAGTATCGGTTGTAAAATATGGATGTCCTGTACCACATGCAAATATTACAACTCTACCTCTATTAAGATGTTTTTCAGCTTTCCTTTGAATAAAAGGTTCTGCAATTTCTCTCATTTCTATTGCTGTTTGTACTCTTGAGTATATACCTCTTGCTTCTAATGCATCTTGCAAAGCTAATGCATTCATTGCAGTTGCAAGTATTCCCATGTAATCGGCAGTTGTTCTTTCCATTTGGTGTCCATTTTTTCCTCTCCAAAAGTTTCCTCCTCCTACTACTATTGCTACTTGTACTCCCATTTCTACTACTTCTTTAATTTTGTCACATATTTTTCCTACTGTTTCTACATCTACTCCTTGCTTTTTATCTCCTGCTAATACTTCTCCACTTAATTTTATAAGTACTCTTTTATATTTTGTTTCTGACAATTTTCTCACATCCCCTTACTTTTATTTTGATTATTTTATCATAAATAAAAATAAAATGATAGGGTTTTCTATCATTTTAAAAATAAAATTTTGTAATGTTCACTTGAAAAAAAAAGAAAACTCACATCTGTACTTTGGCTAGTGTATTTGTGAGTTTTCATACATATATCTAGGCAAAACTACATTTGTAGTTTCTCATTTTCTATCTTTATTATACACAAATTTTAAGAATTTGTCAAACAATCATTTTAATTGTTTCATTACTTCTTCTGCAAAGTTTTCTTCTTTCTTTTCGATTCCTTCACCTTTTTCAAATCTTTCAAAACTTACAACTTCGCTATTTGTTTTCTTTAATAATTCAGATACTTTTATGTTTGGGTCTTTAACAAATGCTTGATCTACTAAGCATATTTCACTAAAGAATTTTCCTATTCTTCCTTGAACTATTTTATCTGCAATTGCTTCTGGTTTACCTTCATTCATTGTTTGTGCTTTTAATATTTCTTTTTCTTTTTCAATTCTTTCTTGTGGTACTGATGCTTCATTTAAGTATTCTGGTCTTGCAGCTGCTATTTGCATACAAATATCTTTTGCAAGTTCGCTGTTTGCATTTTTCATGCTAACTAATACTGCTATTTTTCCTTCACCATGTATATATTTTTCTACTAATCCTTCTGATTCAAATCTTGCAAATCTTCTTATATTCATGTTTTCACCAATTGTAGCTATTTTTTCTACTAAAACTTCTTGAACTGTTTTTCCAGCTTGTTCAATTGATTCTTGTGCTAATAGTTCTTCTACATCTTTTGGATTTTTTTCTACAACTTGTTTTGCTATGTTTGTAACAAATTCTTTAAATTCATCATTTTTAGCTACAAAGTCTGTTTCAGAGTTTACTTCTACTATTGCTCCTATTTTTCCGTCTTCTGAAATATAACCATCTACTAAACCTTCTGCTGCAACTCTTCCTGATTTTTTAGTTGCTTTTGCTATTCCTCTTTCACGTAATAATTCAATTGCTTTTTCCATGTCTCCATTAGCTTCTGTTAAAACTTTTTTGCAGTCCATCATTCCTGCTCCTGTTTTTTCTCTTAAATCTTTTACTTGACTTGCTGTTATCATTATTTTTTCCTCCTTTTATTTATAAAAGAGGCTATTCTTTTGCATGTTAATACTTTTTATTTTTTGCTAAAAGAATAGTCTCCTTTCTTAATTTATTTATTCTTGTGTAGCTTCTTCTTCATTAGATGCTACTACTTCTTCAATGCTTGTTGCTTCTTCTACTTCAGCTGTTTCAGCTTCTTCTGCTGTACTATCAGCTTCAAAGCTTTCTCCTTGTTTTCCTTCTATAACTGCATTTGCCATAACGTCTGCAATTAATTTTACAGCTCTTATAGCATCGTCATTTCCTGGAATTGGGTAATCTACTTCTTCTGGATTGCAGTTTGTGTCTACTAATCCTACTACTGGAATTCCTAATTTTTTAGCTTCTAATATAGCTATTCTTTCTTTTTTAGGGTCTACTAAGAATATTACTCCTGGTAATTCTTTCATTTCTTTGATTCCACCAAGATTTTTTTCTAGTTTTTCCATCTCTTTTTTTAGTAAGATTACTTCTTTTTTTGGTAGTACATCAAATGTACCATCTTCTTGCATTGTTTCTAAGTCTTTTAGTCTTTGTATTCTTTTTTGTATTGTTCCAAAGTTTGTTAGCATTCCTCCTAACCATCTTTGGTCAACATAGTACATTCCACATTTTATTGCTGCTTCTTTCATGCATTCTTGTGCTTGTTTTTTTGTTCCTACAAATAGAACTGTTTTTCCTTCTTCTGCTTGTTCTTTGATAAAGCTATATGCTTCATCTAATTTTTTTGATGTTTTTTGTAAGTCGATGATGTGTATTCCATTTCTGGCTTGGAATATGTATTCTGCCATTTTTGGATCCCATCTTCTTGTTTGATGTCCAAAGTGAACACCTGCTTCTAGTAATTGTTTCATTGCAACTACTGACATTTTTATTCCTCCCTTTTTTGTTATTCTTCCACAAAGTTCGTTGTTTCTTTGGACTTAAAACTCTTTTGCTTTAAGCACTTCCTTTGAAACTCCCTTTTGTGTGTTATTTTACGTGTAATATTATATCAGCTTTTTTTACTAATTGCAAGTGTTTTTTTTCAAATTTTTCCAATATAAAAAAATTTGCATTTAATCAGTAATTAGAAGTTACTTTTTCTAATTTGATTTTTCTTTTTCATTTCACCTAAAAAAAATTTGTTACTAGTTAGTTAAAAAGAGATAATCTCCTTTTTACTAACTAGTAACTATAGAGGTATTCCATGGTACACCCAATGGACAAGTATTAATTTAAAATGCTTCTTCGTGGCACACAGCTCCAATTATTCCTGCATCATTTCCCAATATTGCTGTTTCTATAATAATATTATCTCTCATGTTAAATAACATGTTTGGCTTTAATAGCTCTTGTTTTAATCTATTTAATAAGACTTCTTCAAAATAGACAAAACTTCCTCCAATACATATTGCTTGTGGTTCAAATATGTTTATTAGGTTACTTATTCCAATAGCTAAATTGTTTACATATTCTTGTACTATATTTTCAATTAAGTCATAATTTTTGTTTTCAGGGGTGTTTTTGTTTTTTCTAATAATATCAAATAGTTCTTGACCTCTTGTTTTTTCGTCATATCCTAGTGCTTTTCTTAAATTGTCTTTAAATGCTTTCATTGAACCATATTTCTCAAAACACCCTCTTTTTCCACAGTTACATTGTATTCCATCTTTTTGTATTACCATATGTCCAAATTCTGCACCTGGTAGTGTTCCTGTATTCATTAGTTTGTTATCTATTATAACTGCTCCTCCGTATGCCTGTTCCAAGTCCTAAGAAAATTGCTCTATCATATTTTTTTAGTGCTCCATATTTGTTTTCAGCTATTGCTGCACATTTTGCATCATTTTTTATTTTTATTGGTATTTTTATCTTTTCTTTTAAATTTTGCACAATGTTATAGTTTTCTAAACCTAAATTGACTGATTTTAAAATTTTTTCATTGTCTACTGTACCAGGTATTGCAAGTCCAATTTCGGTTATGTTGTATTTTGACATTATTTTTTCTACATTTTCAAATATGTATTCTTCTATTGATTTTTTTATGTTTTTCTTTTCTTCAGATGTTAATCTTTTTTCTATTTTTTCTTCTATAATTCCTAAGTTATTTACAACTCCTATTGCTATATGACTTCCTCCTAAGTCTATCCCAATTTTCATTTTTTATTTTACCTTTCTTTGATAAAACTTATGCATTTTTTGCTTATACTCCATATGCTGAGAATAAGAAGTTACCCATATATACTTGTACGCAAGGTACTAATACAACTAATACGAAGAATATTAATACTGCTCCAACTATTGCATATACAACTTCTGGTAATGCTTTCATTATTTTTGTCATAATATTATCTATGTCTATTTGCATATATTCTACTAGTTTTTCCATCATTTCTGTAAGGTCAGTCTGCATACCTATTTTTAACATTTCTGTTTCCATAGGTTTTGCTAAACCTGATTTTTCAAATGGCTCTATCCATGAAGCACCCATAAGTATATTGCTTATTGATGTTTCTATCATTGATAACATTACATAGTTTTTTACTACGTTTTTACTAACTTCTATTGACTCTTGTATTCTCATTCCATTTTGTAGGTTTAATAACATGGCTTTTAAAAGTCTTGAAAAGTCTAATGCAAATATAAGTTCACCAAATATCGGCATTTTATATTTGAAATAATCAAAATTATATTTTCCTTTTGGAGTATTTACATAGAATGTTATTGCACCTGCTGCTATTATTAAAATTGCTGCTGGTATGTACCAATACATTATTGCTTTATCTAGGAAATCTGCAAACCATAAAGTTATTGCAGGTAGTTTATCATCTGTTCCTAATTCATCAAAAACACCTTGAATTGCTGGTATTGCAAATAATGTTCCAACTACAAGCATTACTAATAGTAAAACAAATTGTGCTATATTAGGTATAAGTATTGAACGTAGTTTTTTATTTAAAGCTTCTGTATCATCTAAATATTTTACAGCTTGTTCTAATGAATTTGTTAGTGAACCTGAAAGTTCTCCAACTTTTATCATGTTTATATATATGTATGGAAATATGTTAGAATAATATTCCATAGTTGTATACATGTTTTCACCAGCTTCAACTCCTGCTAAAATGTCTTCTAGCACTCCTTTAAATGATACATTTTCCGTGCTTTGAATAATAGTGTTTAAAGCATGTATGTTGTTAAAGTTAGCCTTTTTTAATAAGTAAAAGTTTTGTGTAAATACAACTAAGTCTCTTGGAGTTATTTTTTCTGTTCTAGCAAAATATAAATTAATTTTTTCTTTAGTAGATAATGTTCTTCTTTTTTCTTTATTAATTTGAGTTGTATTAACATTTTTCATTATTTCTTGTATGTCTGTAACATTCTTCTTCTGTTTTTTAACTGCCCCATTATTATTTCTATATGATATTTGCTCAATTGATATTGGTTGTAAATTATTATTTTTTAACATTCTTATTAATTGAATTTTGCTATTTGATTCTACTCTATTTTTAATAATTACACCATTTTGAGTTATCGCTCTATAAATATATCTAGGCATTATCTTCCTCCTTATTTAGATTGATGTTTTATTTTTAATTGCATTATTGTTCTATTTAATGTCTCTATGTTTTTCTCTTCTATTTGAGATTTTGCTAAATCTAATGTAATTTTATCTTCTACGAATAGTTTTGCAAGTGAATTTATTAGACCTATACTTCCTTTTTCTAAATTACTTTGTATTGCATCTTCTATTTCAGATACACTTAATTTTTCTTTTCTAATAATACCTGCAACTATGTTGTCTACTACCATTACTTCTGGAATTAATACTAGTTTTCCATCTCTTCCTTTTAATAATCTTTGTGATACAACTAATTTTAATAATGCTGATAATAGGTATTTTATTGAAGCTTGGTCTCTTACTTCATAGAAGTTTATCATTCTGTCTATTGTTTCTGCACATGATTTAGTATGAAGTGTTCCAATTACTAAGTGTCCAGATTCTGCCATTTCTATTGCTGCTTCCATTGTTTCTTTATCTCTAATCTCTCCTATTACTAATATATCACAGTCTTCTCTAAGAGAGTTTTTAACACCATCACTAAATGTTAAACTATCTTTTCCATAACCTACTTCTTTTTGTACTATTAATGATTTTTTAGAATGATGCTTATATTCTACTGGGCTTTCTAATGTTAGTATTTTTTTATTTTGATTTTCATTTATATAGTTTATTAAGGCATTTAAGGTTGTACTTTTTCCAGAGTTTGTTTTTCCTGTAACAAGAATTAGTCCTTGAGGTTGATATGTCATTCTCCTTACTATATCTGGAACTCCTAAAGATTCGTAAGGTGGAAGTTCGTTTTTTATTAATCTTAGTGTGCATAATGGTATATCATCTGATAATGAAATGTTTACTCTTAAACGAATATCTTTGTATACATATGACATATCTAATTTTCTTGATTCGCTAAACACTCTGTCTTTGTCTACATTTCCTTCTACTAAATAATCATATATTTCACTCATATCTTCTGGAGTTAAAATTTTACTACCTTCAACTGGTATTAAATCTCTTGCTATTCTTAGCATTGGTTTATTATCACATATTAAGTGAACATCTGAAGCATCTAATCTCATTGCCTCATCTAACACTTTATCTAAATTCATTTTTTCACATTCCTTTCGTATTCTCAATTTATATATTTCTTTTGTTAAATATTAAAATATTAATAATTTTTTATTTAGTTCTTCTAAAGTTGTATGCCCTTGTATAACTTTATTTATTCCATCTACTACAAGTGGTTTGTATGATTCTTGTAATGCTTGTTTTCTTATTTCCAAACTTGATTTTCCACTAATTATTAGTTCTTTTATTTCGTCTGTTATTTCTAATACTTCAAAAACTCCTATTCTTTCATAATATCCTGTATTATTGCAATGTTTACATCCTACTGCATCATATGTTGTACCATTTAAATCATATTTTACACCATATTTTTCACCTATTGCTGTAATTATTTTCTTTTCTGCTTCTGTATATGGTCTTTCTTTTCTACACTCTGTGCATAATCTTCTAACAAGTCTTTGTGATATAGCAGTTGATAGTGTACTTGAAATATCGTAGTCTGATAATCCCATTTTTCTTAATCTAGTTATTACTTCTATACTGTCTATTGTATGTATTGTAGATAGAACATAATGTCCTGTTTGACCTGCTTGTATTGCTATTTCTCCTGTTTCTTTGTCTCTTATTTCTCCTACTAAAATTATGTCTGGGTCTTGTCTTAATACTGTTCTTAAAGAATTTGAAAATGAATTTTTTGCTTCATCTATTTCTATTTGGTTTAAACCTTCTATTCTTATTTCTACTGGGTCTTCAATTGTTGTTATATTTATTTCTGGTCTATTTAAGTAGTCCATTATACTATAAAGAGTTGTGGTTTTTCCTTCTCCAGTTGGAGCAGCAATAATTGTTATGCTGTTTCTTTTATTTATGCTTCTTTTAAATTCTTCTTCTGTTCCTGGAAATCCTAATTCAAATATGGCTCTTATATCCTCATTTTTCTTTAGTAATCTTAAAACAAATTTTTCTCCATAAATATTTGGTTGTGAAGATACACGTATGTTATAATCATCATACATTAATATTCTTCCATCTTGTGCTTCTTGCTTTTCTTGATGCATATTTGAAATTGCTTTTAATCTTCCTATTATTTGTTGTTGCTTATCTTTATCTATTTTGGCTGCTGTAAATAGTTCTCCATCTATTCTATATCTTATTCTTACATCATTTTGCATTGGCTCTATATGTATATCACTTGCTCTTCTGTTTATACCTGTTTTTATTATACTATCTACTAAACCTGTAACAGTATCATTGCTTCCAGAAGATTCTAAGTTTGTAGTTACAGTTCCTTCTAATGATTTTAAATATTTGTCAATGTCTGTTTCAAAAGTTATATAACTTTCCATAACTAGACCTTTATTTAAAAGTAATAGCCTTATTGTTTCTATATTCCTACTTGCAGTAGTGTTTGCAAAACATACTTTTATTCTTCCGGAATTAACTTCAAAAGGTATAGCTTTGTTTCTTTTGGCTATATCTAAAGAAAAATAATCTGCTAATCTAACTTTAATTTTGTTTCCAGTTAATAGAATTCCTTTTGTTCCTAATATTTCACCTATTGCAGTTATTAATTTTTCTGGGTCACATAAATTTAATATATATAATATATCTCCTAATTTTCTAGATGGATGCTGTTTTTGATATGCTAGTGCATTTTCTATATCTCCTTGTTGCACAATTCCTCTTTTTACTAATTCAACTCCTATTGGTTGTCTTTTTCTTGTTTCAATAGCCATATATTTTATACTTCCTTTCTTTAGTATTTTACATTTTTATATATTTTCTATTTTATTATACTACAATTTTTTACGTTTTTGTGTATTTTTCTGAAATTACATAAATTTGCCATTATTCTAATTTATTTGTATAAAACATAGTTTAAAAATTTAATCTATAGTATAGCTAATTGTTTTTACTCCTTTTCCAAAATCTGCTTCTACTGTTACTATATTTTTTCCATTTGGTATTGTATTTGTAAACGTACAAGATTTTACACCCCTACATATTTTTACATTGTTTCTATATATTCCCTTATTTTCTCCTACAAAAGTATATTGTACTCCATTACTAAATACTATATAATTTGTAGTACATTCTGATACTTTTATGGAATTATGATTTATTTCATCTGAAAAATAGGTATTGAAAGTCATTTCTTCAGTAAGTGGTTCTATTGTTTTATTTATGTCTGTCAAATTTGTATAAAAATAGGTTGTTATTACTGATATTATTGCTATCATTATTAACATAGTTATTATATATACAATTAATGACGCTAAAGTTATTCCTTTTTGTGATTTTTTTACCTTTTGTATACACAATTTTTCCACTTTTCCTTCTTCCTTTCTTGTGTTTATTTTGAAACTGGAGTAGATAGCTCTACTGTTTGTGTTTGTCCTCTATATTGATATGTTATTTTTACAGTTACTATTTTTAATATATTTCTAACTAATGTAGTTCCTGGGTTTGTTGCTACATCTACATAGTCTTCAACTGTAATTGTTTTGTAAAATCCTGTGTCTTTATTTTTTTCTTTTATTGGAAGGTTTTCTGTTGTTACAACTCCTCCTGTTTCATCATTAATTAAAAATTTTTCTTGTTGTACTGTTAATTTTTGAAAATCTAATGATTTTACATTTTCTATTATACTTACAGCATAATTTGTTGCCATAGACTTATATTCTATTTCTTTTGCTTTACTTGTTAGCCTGTTCATTATCATTACAAGTACACTTATTAATGTAAAAAGTACTACTATTGCTAATGCTAAGTCTACTCCTGTAAAACCTTTTTCACTTTTTATTTTCATTCTTAAGTAATTCCTTTCTATAAAGTAAAATGTTTTTTGAATTTTTTATTTCAAATTATGTATGAAAATATCTTTAGTTTTACATTAATATAACATTTTTGTCATAAAATATATGGCAAAGATAAAAATTAATACATTACTAACGCCTAAACAAAAGCCTATTTGTATTTCATCTGATATTTGTTTATCTGTTTTTTTGTGCCTATTTTTTAAGTTTGCTATTTTGTATATTAATAGGTATATTGCTATTGATAATATTGTTACTATTAATGTATTTGCTGTTATATATTCTTGTGTAAATATTACCATTGTTATTATTGTTAATAGTATTCCATTTATATATGTATTTTTTGCAAATTTTTTTAGTGTTATTGTATCTAATATTAATATTACTATGTATAAACATAGGTATATAGATAATATAACATATCTATATATACTAGATTGCTTTTCTACTATGCATAGATATATCATATACATTATTGATATTACTATACCATAGATTGAAACTGCTTTGTCTATTTTTCTGTTTTCTTTGTCTATTCCTGCCATTAATATTATGAATGTTAAGTATAATACTACAAAACAATAGTCAAGTACTTTTATTAAAGTTAGATTTTCTATGTTTAATCCCATTACTAATGCCATTATAAGAAATAATGCTCCTGATAGTATTTCTAATACTATATATCTTGGTCTTATTTTTTGTTTGCAATATCTACATCTTCCTCTTAAGAATATGTAGCTTAATATTGGTATTAAGTCAAATAGACCTAATTTATGACTGCAATTAGGACAATATGAGTGTGTATGAGTAATATCTTCTCTTTTGGGTATTCTATATACAGCTAATGTATAAAAACTTCCAAATAATGTTCCTATTATGAATATTACTAAATAAAATATTATGTTCATCTTCTTCCCCCCTTTTTATAAAATTAGGCATATACATACAATGCATATGCCTATACTAAGTTATATATTAAATTATTAGTCAGTCCAAGTAAGTCCGCCTGATTCTCCTACTGTACCAACTTTGTTACCATGTTTTGTAGTTATAGTTACTGAAGATTTTGCTACAGATGGATCCTCTTTATGTTTAGCGTCAACTTGATAATTGGTTGAAGATGTTAAATGAGCTGCATAATGTGTAGCTAGCCAATCTATAAAAGTATCATCTTCTCCATTATCTTTTTTTACATATTTTGAATCATAAAATGCTTCCATTGCAGCATCAAGGTCTAAATTTGCAACTTCTTTATCTTCTGCAATTTCATTTTCACTTACAGACTCTCTTGCTCTAGATAAGATACCATTTTCTCCTGTTAACATTGCAATTGATACACCTGCTAATATTAAAAGAACGATGATAGTAATTACTAATGCAATTAATGTAATACCTTTTTGATTATTTCTCATAGTTCTTCACCTCTTTTCTTTTGAATCTTTTATATTACCCTATATATTTTTCAATATATAACGCTAATAACTTAATTATTTTGTACCCTTATTTTGGAAGAATGTTCCTCCAGAAGAGCTTTCTTGTGATGAACCTGAACTTGAACTTCCACTTGAACTTGAGCCTGTTGAACTGCTAGAACTTCCACCTGTGCTAGGTGCCTGTCCTTGTGTTGAAGCAGGTGTATCATAAGATGAAAATGGATTTGCCTTTCCAGGTACATAATCTTTTGTTCTTTGGTAATTATATAATTCACTTGAATTAACTCCAATAGAATTATTGTCTGCATTTGTTTGATATGTGCTAATTATTTCTTCTGTTTCTTGAAGTTCTTGGCTTATTTCCACTGGTGTAGTATAAGAAACAGGATTTGGTATTGTTCTAGACATTGGCACATAATCATATAAAAGTATTCCTAATACAAGTATTATAGCCAAACACAGTAATAAAACTATAATTAATTCTTTTATTATTGTTTTAAACATTTTTCTATCCCATTCCTTTCTGTACTTTTATTTAATATAATCATTAACTTGCAGTGTTAGATGTGTTGGTTGAATTATTTGTATTAGTACTATTTTCATTTGTACTGTTTTCATTTGTATTGTTTGTGCTTGTACTATTTGTTGTATTAGTATTTGTGTTTTTATTATCTGTAGAAGAATCTGTTTGTCCTTCCATTTCATTTTCTGAGCTACTTGTTTCTGTTATATCTTTTATATAAATTGCTTTACATGTAAAGGTTGCTTGTAAAGTTTCAGTTGATCCTGATGGTTGAAGTTTAAATTCTTCAATTTTAAATCCTAGTTCACTGTCATTTTCTATATCTGATATAAAATCTTCAATTGATATATAGCTACCTGTAGCTGTAAATTTCAAGTTATAAGTTCCTTCCACTCCTGTCGAAACTGTTTGCATTGTCATGTCAGTTCCTTCACTTTCAGCATAATTTCCTAATTTAATCCATAATTTTCCCATTTCATATGGTGCTAAATTTTTAGATGCTTCTACATCTTCAGAATCACTTACTTGAACATATTCTTCATATTCTTGTTTTTTGTTTTGCATAGTTTTACTATCTGTTTTTACTTTATTTACTGCTTGTGCATAATCTTTGCTTGCCAATTTTGCAGCTTTTTGTATTTCATTATCTAATTCTAAACTTCTATCTTGAATTTGCTGTATTCCTAATATTTCTATATTTCCAATTTGAAGTCCTTTTACTGCAAAATAGCCTCCAAGTGTTAATAATAAAATTATAAGAATTATTAGTAATAACTTTTTCATGGCAATTCTCCTTCTATTCTAACGCTAATTACACTACTGTCTTTTTGTCCTGCAGTAGAAATAACATTTGTTAAAATCACATCATTTCTTATTCTTGAAACAAAATATCCTAATTGGTCATACAATTTTGAACGTGCATTTATAACAATATGTGTGCTAGATGTGTTTTCTATTGATGTTAATTGAACACCTTGTGGTATAACTGACATTACTTGATTTAACAAATTTGGAATTGCATTTCTTGTTCTTGCTCTTTCTGCTAATTGTTCATTTGCATCTTGTAATTTTGTTATCATATTTGTATAGTCATTTATTTTTGAGTTTATTTTTTCATCATCTGCTTTTGCAAGTGCTATTTGTTTATTTGTATTACTTATTGATTCTTGAGTTTCTTCTAACTTATCTTTTATTTGTTTTGCTAAAGCTCCTGAAAAACCACAATAAATAATTACTAATAATAAAACTCCAACTGCTGTTCTAATTAAGTTTGTTTCTACTTTATCTAACTTTTGACCTAAATCCCAAGTTATAAAACCACTTTTAGCTTTCTTGTTTGGATTTGTTTTTCCAGATTTAACTTCTATTCTTAACCAATCTGGCACTTTATCTGATAATGTTTGTTTTTTGAAGTTCATTCCTTCAATTCCTTCACCTAGTCCCATTAATGCTAAAGAAATTGCTGAGTTTACTTCAATATAATCTTTTATGCTAATTTCTCCTGTTGATTGTAAAAAATATGGTTTTAAGATTTCACATTGCACATCTGAAAAATATTCTTGAAAATATAAATCTACATTATTTATTAATGAACCCGTTCCTGTTATATAAACTTTATCTATTTTTTCTGGTGTTTGATTTAGAATATTCCTAATTTCTCCTACTATACTAAATAGAGTAGGCATTACATCATCTAAATATCCTACATCTTCAGTTTGTAATTCCCTTCCTTCTGATGTGTATATAGTTGTATTTTTACAAATTTCATATGCTTTTGAATAAGAATTTTCTTTTATATTAATTCTTGATAATATATCTTTACTTCCTTCTTCTATTATTTTTATATCATTTATTTTACTATTTATTATAGTAGTAATTGTTGTATTGTCTTCTATATTTACTATTAATGAATTTGTAATTTTATCTGTACTTAATAGGTTTGTAATTGACATAGAAATTGGTGATATATTTGTTAATCTATATCCTTCAACTTGTTGTATTCTTTTATTTAATTCAATTTTATTTTCAGCTACGTGTATTACTTTTATTTTTTCTTTTTCTAATTGACTTTCAGTAACTGCATATCTTGTTTCAAATACATTTGGATTGTAATCCTTTTCTACACACAAAGCTTCAAATTCTGTTTTTATAACCTTTTGTAAATCTTTTTTTGTAAGCAAAGCAAATAAATCAAAATAGTTATACATTTCTTCAGATAGATTCACACTTATAGGTAACCTTTGACTATATGTTTCTTGTATAATTTGTTGTATTTCTTGTTCTAATTTATCATAAAATCTTACCCCAAATGATTCTACCTTGACTATGTCATGATCTTTTGATACTTTTGCATATTTTATTAAATTATCTTGTATAAATAGACCTAAGCAACTTGACATTTTTTTCTCCTTTGCTTTTGTTTTATTTTATATTTTTATTTTGGTTTTTTTGTAAAAAACAATACTTGAATTAATTTTATTTTTTCCTATTTTTTTACATTTTTCTTTGCATTTTGATATATTTATATTTTATCTTTTTTCTTTAATTTGTCAATAGCTTTAATATAACCGTAATAAAAATGTAATATAATTGTAATATTATTCTAACTTTTGCTTAGTTTGCATATAAAAAATCCATCTGTATTTTCATTTTGATACACTTGCAAATATTGGCTATTTTCTATAAATTTTTCAAAATAATTTTTATTATTTTCTTTTTTTATCACTTTTTGTAAATATGTAGGTTTTATTTGTATTTTTTCTATTTTAAAATCTGAATGATTTTTTAAAAATCTAGTTATAACATCTATATTTTCTTCATTTAAAATACTACATGTAGAATATACTAGTTTTCCTCCTTTTTTTAGATATTTTGAACATGTTTCTAATATTTTTTCTTGTGTTTTTGTTATTTCTATAATATCTTCTTTTGTTTTTTGCCATTTAATATCTGGTTTCCTTTTTAATACACCTAATCCTAAACATGGAACATCTAGCAAAATTTTGTCAAATTTTTCAAAATATTCTTTCATTTCTATTGTAGCATCTTGCACTTTTGTTTTTATATTTGTTATTCCTAATCTTTTATAGGTATCTTCTACAAGTTTTACTCTGTGCTTATGTATATCCCATGCTTCAATTAGCCCTGTATTTTCCATAAGCTCTGCTATATAAGTTGTTTTTCCTCCCGGACTACTGCATGCATCTAATACTTTTTCTTCTTTTTCAGGATTCAAAATTAAAGCTGTTAAACCTGCTGCTTCATCTTGTACTGTAAATTCTCCATTTTTAAAGTCTTGCATTTTTTCTAAACCTTTTGCTTTAGGCAAAATTAAAAAATCGTTTAAAATTCCATCTTGTACTTCAATGTTTTGCACAGTTTTTAATTTTTCTTTTAACTTTTCTTTGCTTATTTTTAATTTATTGACTCTTATTGAAATTTTTGGTCTTATATTAGAATTTTTACAAATATCATTTGTCTCTTCTAATGAATGTTGTTCAAGAAGTTTTTCAACTATCCACTCTGGCATAGATGCAGTTTTTGAAATTCTTTCAATATCACCTTTTATTTGAAATAACTCTTCATAATCTGTTATGCTTACTTTTCTTAAAATAGCATTAACAAAGCCTGAACTAGATTTATGTCCATACTTTTTTGCCAAATTTACACTCTCATTTACAGCTGCAGACTTTGGCACTTTATTTAAAAACACTATTTGATAAATTCCTAGTCTTAATATGTTTATTATCCAAGGAGAAATTTTTTTTAGTTTAATTTTAGAATGTTTTTTTACAATTTCATCTAAAGTTAGTTTCCAAGTTATTACACCATAAACCAATTCAGAAATAAATGCTATATCTTTTGAATTTATAATTTTTAAATTGCTATTTATTTGTTTATCTAACTCTATATTTGAATATGCATTATTTATATCTATATTATATAATGTTTTTAATGCTATTTCTCTTGCTTTATCAATCATTATTTTTTACCTTCTTTTATTTTTTTCATTGTATTTTTACGTTTTTATTTAGATTATCTAAATATATTTTACCAAAAAAATTTTATTTTTCAATAAAAAATTTCTCCAAAACTGTATAAATTTTCAAAAGTCAGGAAAAAATACTTTTAAAAGATTTTTGGAGGTTGATTTATGGAAATTAAAAAACATTTAACTATAACAGGAAATTCTACTGTATCCTGGAAAGACGCTATTGTAAAGGCTATTAACGAAGCTTCTAAAACAATAGATTATTTATCTGAAGTAAAAATTTTAGACCAACGTGCAGTTATTGATGGCAATAAAATATCAGAATACTTTGTCGATTTGGACATAAGTTTCGTCGTAGACTTAAATCGCAATGAAAATAACTAATTGGAGGTGATAAAATTGAATCCTACAGAAACAAAAAAAGACTATCAAAATTACGTTGACAAAAAGTCACCAAATTCACCCATTTTAAAGAATTGTTTCAATGCCTTTTGGGTCGGCGGATTAATATGCACAATTGGGCAAATAATCCTTAATATATGTAAAGAACGTGACCTCAGCATAGAAACATCTGGCACAATAGTTTCTATATTATTAATAGGTATATCAGCCTTTTTAACTGGTTTGAATTTATTTAATAAGATAGGAAAATTTGCTGGAGCTGGATCACTAATTCCAATAACAGGATTTGCTAACTCAATAGTTTCTCCTGCTATGGAATACAAATCTGAAGGTTATGTAATGGGTGTTGGTGGAAAAATGTTTACAGTAGCTGGTCCAGTTCTTGTATTTGGAATTTCTGCATCTATACTTGTTGGCATAATTTACTTAATATTTAACACTCAAAGTATTACTCTAGTGTAAGTGTGCCACAAGGATCTATCTTAGTGGCACATTTGTGCCATGGGGCGTTTCTTAATGGCACATTTGTGTCATGGGACGTAGAAAAAATTAACTTAGGGAGATGATTTTTTGGAAAAATTAGGAAAGCAAACTATTAAATTTAATAACCCACCTACTATTGTAGAATGTGCTAGTATTGTTGGTCCAAAAGAAGCAAATCGGACCTTTAGCTAAATATTTTGACCAAACTTTAGAAGATGAATTCTGGGGGGAAAAATCTTGGGAAAAAGCTGAAAGTAAAATTATTAAAGAAACTGTAAATACAGTTATCTCAAAATCAGGTATACCTTCTGAAAAAATTGATTGTATGTTTGCAGGTGATTTACTTAATCAATGTATATCTTCTAGTTTTGGATTAAGAGAACTTTCTATTCCATTTTTTGGAGTTTTCGGTGCTTGCTCAACCTTTGTTGAATCTATGAGTTTAGGTGCAATTAGTGTAGAAAGTTTTGCTGAGCATGTTTTATGTGCTACTTCTAGTCACTTTTGTAGTGCAGAAAAACAATTTAGATTTCCTTTAGAATTAGGAAATCAAAGACCGCCTACTAGCCAATGGACAGTTACAGGAAGTGGAGCTGTAATATTGTCAAAAAATGGCGAGGGACCTTATATTACTCATATTACTCCTGGCAAAATTGTAGATATGGGAATTAAAGATGCTAACAATATGGGTGCTGCAATGGCTCCAGCTTTTGTTGATACTTTAATAACTCACTTTTTAGATACTGGTAGAAATCCTAGCTATTATGATGCAATTATCAGCGGAGATTTAGGACATGTTGGAAAAGAAATTGCAATAGACATAGCTAAATCTCAAGGTTACAATATAAAATCTAACTACAATGATTGTGGTGTATTAATATTTGATAAAAATGCTCAAGACACTCATAGTGGTGGCAGTGGTTGCGCATGCTGTGGTACAGTGTTCTCTGGATATTTTTTCAAACAATTAAAAAGTAAAAAAATAAAAAATATTTTATTAATTGCTACAGGTGCCTTAATGAACTCTACTAGCTCTCAGCAGGGTGAGTCAATTCCTGGAATTGCACATGCAATTAGCATTGAAGTTTAATGATATGTCCATATTTTTTGGACATATGTTACTTATTTTTAGTTCTATTTGAAAGGAGAATTTATATGGATATAGATTGGGCTAGCGTTTTTGATTGGATGATTCTTTTGAAGAGTTTTGTTACTGGAGGAATTATTTGTATTATTGGTCAAATTCTAATTGATAAAACAAAGCTCACTCCAGCTAGAATTTTGGTTATTTTTGTTACTACTGGCGCTGTTCTAGGTGGACTTGGAATTTATAAATACTTAGTTGATTTCGCTGGTGCTGGCGCTACCGTTCCTCTTACTGGTTTTGGCTATAACTTAGCTAAAGGTGCTATTGAGGGTGTGAAAGAACTTGGATTAGTTGGGGCTTTTACAGGTGGTGTTAAAGCTTCTGCTGGTGGTATAGCAGCTGCAGTATTTTTTGGATATTTGGCTTCTTTAATTTCAAAGCCTAAAATGAAAAAACAATAATTTTGAGTTTATTTATTTTTAGAATGAGAAAATATTTTAAAGGATATAAAAAAACCAAAATAGTTTAAGTTATTTTGGTTTTTATTTTTATTATGCTTTTTTTGATATTTCTACTATTTCTGTGAATGCTTTTGGATCTGTTATAGCTATATCTGCTAACATTTTTCTGTTTATTGTTACATTAGCCTTTTTTAGTCCTGCTATCATTTTGCTATATGTTGTTCCATTCATTCTTGCAGCAGCATTTATTCTTGCTATCCATAATTTTCTAAAGTTGCTTTTTTTGTCTTTTCTTCCTACATATGCATAAGATAGTGATTTCATTACTGCTTGGTTTGCATTTCTAAATCTATAACTTTTTGCTCCATAATATCCTTTAGCTTGCTTTAATATTTTTTTGTGTCTTGCTCTTGTTGTTCTTGCTGTTTTTACTCTTGCCATTTTCTATTTCTCCTTCCTATTTTTTAGTTTCCATATGGTAATAGTTTTTTTATTGTGTTTTCACAAGTCTTACTAGCATATGCATTTTGAATCTTTCCTGATTTCTTTTGTCTCTTTGTTTTATTTGCTAATAAGTGTCTTCTGTTTGATTTTGTTCTTTTTACTTTTCCAGTTGCTGTTAATGAATATCTTTTCTTAGCAGCTCTATTTGTTTTTAATTTTGGCATGTTAATTCTCCTTTCATATTTAATGCTTATATTTTAAAGCTTTATGCTTTTTTAGCTAATATGGTGAACATGTTTCTACCTTCTAATTTTGGTGGCTTTTCAACTACAGATACTTCTTCTAGCTCTTTTATAAAGTTCATTAATACTGCTTCTCCAGCTTTTGAGTTGTTTACTTCTCTTCCTCTGAATCGTACAGTTATTTTTACTTTATTTCCGTCTTGTAAAAATTTTCTTGCATTTTTTGATTTGAACCCGAAGTCATGTTCTTCAATGTTTGGAGTTACCCTTATTTCTTTTACTTCTAATATTTTTTGTTTTTTCTTTGCCTCTTTTTCTTTTTTGGCTTGCTCAAATTTGTATTTTCCATAGTTCATTATTTTACAAACTGGTGGATTTACATTTGGTGCAACTAGTACTAAATCTAAATTTTTTTCTTCTGCTTTTGCTAGTGCATCATTTATTTGCATAACTCCTAATTTTTCTCCATTATCTCCTATTAGTTGTACTTCTTTTGCATGAATTTGCCTGTTTATTGGTAATTCTTGTTTTATGTAAAACACCTCCATAATAAAAAAATTTGACTTTTGTTACAAGTCAAATTCACAATAATATTCTGAGTTTTATCTCTTAAAATATTAAATTTCTAACCTTTTTCTTTAATTAGATAAGGTGAGAAGTTTCCTTCTTCTTGTAACATAGATATTATACTATATATTTTATGCTTCTGTCAAGGTTTTTTAGTAATTTTTTTCGACTACGTCATGACGTCATATAAAAATAATTATCTGCTTTGTTGCTTAGTGCACAAAATGTCGAAATTCATCATAATATATATTATAATGTCAACTAGACATTATATGGAGGTGACTTTGTTATGGAGCCACAAGATATAAATTATTGCTGTATAAATAATAATGGCAAAAAAAATAATAATTGCAAATGTATAAATATAATATTTTTTATACTATTAGCCCTTTTCTTAGCTTCTTTAGGACTAATTTTAGGAGCTGTATTTGCTACAACTTTAATAGCTAATATAGCAGTTTTAATATTAGGAACAGTAATTGTAGGCTTACTTGCAATATTAACATTAATATATAAACTATGTGTATGTGCTAAGAAAAAATGCTGCTAAACAATCAATATCCCTTATATATTTTTATAAGGGATATTTCGTACTTAAAATATAAATTTTTCAATCTCTGTCCAAACTTCATCACTATATATTTTTCTTTCAGAAGAAAATGGCAATATAGTAATATCTCCAATAGGATTTAAAATTTT
Source organism: uncultured Clostridia bacterium (assembly GCA_947632475.1). Classification (GTDB taxonomy): domain Bacteria; phylum Bacillota; class Clostridia; order TANB77; family CAG-508; genus CAG-269. Next base: position 26,866 of record CANRPI010000003.1, read on the forward strand.
TTGAATTTCTTTTGTCTTTTCCATGACTTTAGTTATAGCAATTTTGTCAGCCTTATTTGCAATAATTAAACATGGTAACCCAGATGAAATAATGTAGTTATACATCATTTTATCATTTTCAGTCGGATTGTGCCTTATATCAACTAAAAATATTATTAAGCAAATTTCATTTCTCTTAGACAAATATTCTTCTATAAATTTACCAACTTGAACTTGCTCTTTTTTAGACATTTTGCTATATCCATATCCGAGGCAAATCTACAAAATAAAACTTTTCATCAATATTATAAAAATTAATTTGCCTAGTTTTACCGTGGCTCACTACTTGTTCTTGCTAATTTCTTCCTATTAATCATTGTATTTATAAAACTAGATTTTCCAACATTAGATTTTCCAACTAATACAATCTCTGGCAATCCCTGCTTTGGATACTGTTTTGGGCTTACTGCTGAAATTTCAAATTTTGGATTATTAACTACTAGCATAATAATTTTTTCTCCTTTTCTACTGTGGTTAATTAAAGCCTGTCCCCCAATTAGCCATTAGCCATGGTCATTTCAAGACTGTCCCCAAAATAGCCAAATTAACCAATCTTTTTTATTCCTCCCATGTATGGTCTTAGAACTTCAGGAATTACTACACTTCCGTCTGGCTGATAGTTGTTTTCTACTATTGAAATTAACATACGAGGAGGTGCTACTACTGTATTGTTTAGTGTGTGTGCAAAGTAGTTGCCGTTTTTTCCTTTTATTCTGATTCCTAGTCTGCGTGCTTGTGCATCTGTTAGGTTTGAACAACTTCCTACTTCAAAGTATTTTTTCTGTCTAGGACTCCATGCTTCTACGTCACATGATTTTGCTTTTAGGTCTGCTAAGTCCCCACTACAACATTCTAATGTTCTTACTGGTATGTTCATGCTTCTAAAGAATTCTACTGTGTATGACCACATTTTGTCATACCATTCCCAGCTTTGGCTTGGTTCACATACTACTATCATTTCTTGTTTTTCAAATTGATGTATTCTGTATACTCCTCTTTCTTCTATTCCATGTGCTCCTTTTTCTTTTCTGAAACAAGGTGAGTATGATGTCATTGTGTATGGCATGTTTTCTTTTTTTAGTATTTGGTCTTTGAATTTTCCAATCATAGAGTGCTCGCTTGTTCCTATTAGGTATAGGTCTTCTCCTTCGATTTTATACATCATTGCATCCATTTCTTCAAAGCTCATTACTCCTGTAACTACGTCACTTCTTATCATATATGGTGGTATGCAATATGTGAATCCTTTGTTTATCATGAAGTCTCTTGCATATGTTAATACTGCTGAATGTAATCTTGCTACATCTCCCATTAAATAGTAGAAACCGTTTCCTGCTACTCTTCTTGCACTGTCTAAGTCAAGCCCTCCTAATTTTTCTAAGATTTCTGCATGATATGGGATTTCATAGTCTGGTACTATTGGCTCTCCAAATCTTTGTATTTCTACATTTTCACTGTCGTCTTTTCCTATTGGTACTGTTTCATGCATTATATTTGGTATTTTCATCATTCTTTGTTTTATTTCGTTTGCATATTCTGCTTCTAGTTTTTCATTTTCTTCAAGTTTTGTATTTATTTGTGTTACTTGTTCTTTTATTTTTTGTGCTTCTTCTTTTTTGCCTGTTTTCATAAGTTCTCCTATTTGATTGCTTAGGTTTTTTCTTTGGGCTCTTAGATTGTCTCCTTCTAGTTGTGATTTTCTACTTTTTACGTCTAATTCAAGCACTTCGTCTACTAATATGAGTTTTTGATTTTGATATTTCTTTTTTATGTTCTCTTTTACTATTTCAGGATTTTCTCTTAAAAATTTTATATCTATCATTTTATTTTTCCTTTCTTTTACTTATTTTTAATTTATGTTATATTATACCTTATTTCCTAATAAATAGCAAGAAAATGGATAAAATAAATTTATAAGTATTTACGTTTTTAAGGAGTAATATGTTTTTTGAATTAATAAAATTTTTTGTATATTGTGCTTTAATTGTAATTTTGTCTAAGTATGTTTTGGTTCCTAATTTAAGGAAGTTGGCTGAAGCTCTTAGCTTAAAGGCTAAAACTGTTGGTAATATTTCTGGGTTAGCTACTTCTATGCCAGAGTTTTTAACTATTGTGGCTTCTAGTTTTAATGGTTTGATTGATACTAGTATTATTAATATATTGAGTTCTAATATAATTAATGTAATTCAATATGTTGCTTCTATTGTACTAAATAAAAACATACAAAGCTTTAAGAATCAAGCTATTAAAGTTGATTTTATATTAGTTATTTTTACTATAATAATTCCAATTTTATTTATTTTTTTGAATATAGAAGCAAATATTGAAATTGTTCCTTTGTTTATTATATTGTATTTCTTTTTTATGTTTTTGAATTCAAATGCTCATAATTTGTATTTGAAAAATGAAGATTTAATTTTGGAAAATCAAATTCAGGCTGAAGGCAAATGGAGAAGAAATAATAAGTCTAAGATTATAAAATATGTTATTTATTTGATTTTAACAGGAGTTTTTTTGTTTATTATAGGAAATGCTTTAGGAAATACCTTAAATGTTTTATGTAATGATTTTAATGTTTCTCAAACTATTGTTGGTGTATTGCTTGGTGGTATAACTAGTATTCCTGAGCTTATTACTTTTTTAGAGTCTCAGAAACATCATAAAAAATTGGAAAAACAAAATATTTTAGGTGTTGTAGAAGCTACTAATAATTTGCTTACTTCAAATGTTTTAAATTTGTTTATAATTCAATCAGTTGGAATTTTATTATGTAAATTTTTTCCATTGACTTTATGACATTTTTATTGTATAATATTTTTCGTAACTATTCATAATAAGTCGATTTTTTAATCGCACACATAACAGGAGGACTTACTTTATGTGCAAAAAAATGAAAACTGTGTTCGTTGATGAATTGGATGCCACTGAGGTGGAACTGGTCGAATTAAAGAAAGACCGAGATCTTGCTCGAAAAAGGCACCACTGCAAGGCGAAAGCTAGGCAGAAGAGTAAGAAGGTAGTAAACTATCTCGAGTCTCGTTTCAACCAGTTGAACCATAACCACCCTTCTGAGTCTAAGCTGGGTGCACGGTTATATGCAGCCACCAAAGTGGCTGGCAAAGTTCAGTAGTTCAGTAAATCTCTAAGCAACTAAGGGAGACGCTATGTCTCCCTTTTTTCTATTTTTTTAGTTATTACTTTTAATGCCTTTTCTCTTGGTAAAGTTACAATATGTCCACATCCAGTGCATTTCAATTTAAAATCTACGCCAACTCTTATCACTTCCCAAAGTTTACTTCCACAAGGATGTACCTTTTTTGTTCTTACAATATCCCCTATATTATATTGCATTTTTCGCCCTTTCAAACCTTTTTTGAATTCTTTCTTTTCCTAGAATTTTCATTATTTCAAACATATCTGGTGTATTTGTTCTTGAAGTTAATGCAACTCTTAGAACTGTACTTACATCACCTACATGGGCCTTATACATTCCTGGATTTGCCTTAAATTCTTTTACATCTTTGCAATATCCTAGTTCTTCAGAAAGTGATTTTATTTTATCAAACCATGTTTGTTTGTCATCATTTTCATTATAATATTTTTCTATGTATAATTCTAATATTTTTTCTATTTCTTCTTTTTGGTTTATTACTTGATATGGATAATTTTGTTGCTTTGCTTCAAATATTTCGTCATACATATATTCTATGTTTTCTTTAACTTCAGACCATTTTGATATGTCTTTTCTTGGTTTTTTATTTCCTCTTTCTATTCCTAATACTTTTAAACTATATTCTTTATTTTGTAGCATCTCTTCTAATTCTTTATCATATTTTTTTGCCCATTTAAGTGATTCTTCATAAACCTTTTCTGCTGAAAATCTTGAAATTACTGTTTTTGCTACATCTAACAGTTTAACCATATCAAATAATGCTCCACTTACACTCATTTTGTTTAATTGTAATTCAAAATCTTCTATTTTTGCCTCTGGATTTGCTCTTCTCCAATTTTCAAAATTTGAGTTTGCTATATTTAAAAGATATTCTTTTACAGCTTCTTTTGGAATTCCTTCTTCTTCGTAATAACTTACAGCTGCCTCTGGGTCTTTTCTTTTACTTAATTTTCTCTTATTTCCATCTTCATTTTTCATTATTGGTGCAATATGTGCATATTTTGGTGCTCTAAATCCTAATTCTTTAAATAGTTGTAAATGTAATGGAACTGAAGATAGCCATTCATCTCCACGTATTACATGTGTTGTTTTCATTAAATGGTCATCTACTGCATGTGCAAAGTGGTATGTTGGTAAACCATCTGCTTTTATTATTACTATATCTTGGTCATTTTCTGGAAATTCTACATTTCCTTTTATTACATCTTTGTGCTTTATTTTTCTGTCTTCTCTACCTGGTGATTTAAAACGAATTATATATTTTTCACCATTTTTTATTTTTTGTGCCATTTCTTCTACTGTATTGTTTCTGCATTTTGCCCATACTCCATAATATCCAGGTCTTACTTTTGCACTTTCTTGTTTTTTTCTTATTTCTTCGCCTTCTTCTTCTGTGCAAAAACATGGATATGCTTTTCCTTGCCCTATTAAATATTTTGCATATGCTTGATATATTTCTTTTCTTAAAGATTGTCTGTATGGCCCATATTCGCCTTTGCTTTCTTCTTCGTTTGTCATTCCTTCATCTGGTTCTAAACCAAATTCTTTTAATGCTTCTATTATTCCACTTATACCATTTTCGACTTCTCTTTTTTGGTCGGTGTCTTCTACTCTTAAGAAAAATACTCCTTTTGTTTGATCTGCTAATTTTTTTGCTATTTCACATTGATACAATCCACCTATATGCACAAAACCTGTTGGACTTGGCGCAAATCTAGTTACTATTGCCCCTTCTGGTAAATTTCTTTCTGGATATTTTTCTTCATAATATGATATTTCCTTTGCTTCTGGAAATATTAAGTTTGCTAATTCTTTATAATCCATTATTAAACCTCCATAATAATTGGTATAATCATTGGGTTTCTTTTTGTTTTCATAAATATATAATCTCTTAATTTTTCTCTTGTAGTTGTTTTTATTGTTGCCCAATCTCTAATGCCTCTTTCTTCACATTTTTTTACTTCATGTCTTACTACTGATTTAACATCATCCATTAAGCTTTCTGATTCTCTAACATATACAAAACCTCTTGATATAACATCTGGTCCAGCTACTACTTCCCCTGTTTGAGAATCCATTGTTAATACTATTACTATTAGTCCGTCTTGTGATAAATGCTGTCTATCTCTTAATACAATATTTCCTACATCTCCTACACCAAGACCATCTACTAGTACTCTTCCACTTGGTACTGAAGATGTTAATTCTGCTTTTTCTTCATTTATTTCTAATATTCTTCCATTTGATAGCATTATTATGTTTTTCTTTTCTATTCCCATACTTTGTGCTGTTTCACTATGAGCTACTAGTTGTCTGTATTCGCCATGAACAGGTATAAAGTATTTTGGTTTTGCTAAGGCTAAAATTAGTTTTTGCTCTTCTTGGCATGCATGTCCTGATACATGTATGTCATAAAGTGAGCTATATACAACTTCTGCTCCTATTTGCATTAAGTCATCTATTACTTTTGAAACGAATTTTTCATTTCCTGGTATTGGAGTTGCTGATATTATTACTAAGTCGTTTGATGTTATTGTTACTTTTCTATGGTCTCCTGCTGCCATTCTTGTTAGTGCTGACATTGGCTCTCCTTGGCTTCCAGTTGTTATTATTACTAATTGCTCATCATTGTATGTTCCTATCATGTCTATGTCTATAAAAAGATTTTCTGGACATTCTATATACCCAAGTTCTCTTGCAGTTTCTATCATGTTTATCATGCTTCTTCCACATACTGCAATTTTTCTGTTGTTACTAACTGCTGAGTTTACAATTTGTTGAACTCTGTGCACATTTGAAGCAAATGTTGCTACAACTATTCTTTTTTTGCAGTTTAAAAATAGTTTGTCAAATACTTCTCCTACTGAACTTTCTGACATTGTGAATCCTTTTCTTTCTGCATTTGTACTGTCTGACATTAATGCTAGGATTCCTTGGTTTCCTAATTCTGCTATTCTTCCTAAGTTCATTAGTTTTCCGTCTATTGGTGTGTAGTCTACTTTGAAGTCTCCTGTGTGTAGTACCGTTCCTACAGGAGTTGTTATTGCTAACATTACAGAATCTGGTATGCTGTGTGAGCTTCTTATGAATTCAACTTTAAAGTTTTTTCCAAATTGTATTGTTTGCCCTTGCATTACTTCTACTATTTTTGTACTTCTTAGTAGTTTGTGTTCTTCTAATTTGTTTCTAATTAGTCCTGCTGATAGTTTTGTAGCATATATTGGAATGTTTATTTTTTTTAATAAATATGGTACTCCTCCTATATGGTCTTCATGTCCATGTGTTATTATTAACCCTTTTATTTTTTCTACATTTTTCTCTAAATATGTGGTATCTGGTATAACTAGGTCTATTCCTAGCATTTCATCTTCTGGGAATGATATTCCACAATCTACTACTATTATCTCATCTTCATATTCAAATACTGTTATGTTTTTTCCGATTTCATGTAATCCACCTAATGGTATTATTTTTAGTTTTGATTTTTTAAATATACTTTTTTCTTCTATTTCTTGCTCTTTTACTTTTCTTGTTCTTCTAGTTGTTTTTCTTATTTTTGTTATATCTTGTTTTTCTTCTCTTGTTTGTTCATTGTTTTTTATTTCAATTTGTTTTTTTTCTTTTTTTACTTTATTTATTCTTTTATTAATATTTTTATTTTCCATATTGTCTCTTTCACTTGCTGTATTACTGTTTTCTCTCCTTTCATTTTTATTTTCTCTTTTTCTAAATTCTCTTTTCTCTCCTCTTCTTGTTTTCTCTTCTGCCATGATTTTCTCTTATTTCTCCTTTCTTATTTGCACATTTGTTTTTATATTATTTATACCTCTCTTTTTTATGTATATAATAATATTGATCTCATTTTTTCACGTTTAAAATTATACTATATTTTTCCTTAAAAGTCAAATGTCGTAATTAGTTTTTACACCAATTACGACATTATTATTTGTTAATTTTTATTTTTTAATACATGTGTTTTGAAAATTATTTTTTAATGTTAGTTGTTGTTTTCTCCTCTTCCTTCTGGAAGTGCTGATGAGTAATCTATTACTATTCTTATTTTTGTTAAACATCTTATTGTTCTTACTAACTTGCTGTTTTTAATTCTTTGCCATAAGCTTGGTTTTGCTTCAAATGTTGTCTCTTCTACATATTGTTGTTTAACTTCTTCTTTAATTTGTTCTGGTTCTTCTACTACGTTTTCTATTACTTTTTCCTCTATTGGAGTTGGTATTGTTTTTAGAGCATCTGCAATTTCAATTCCTATGTAACTTAATGCTTTTGATCTGTCTTCAATTCTTTCCATGTCAATTTCTATGTGTAGATTTGATTCTAAGTTATTTATTCTTGCATTAAGTAATTTTAATGCATCGCTGTAATCTTGTGATTCTTCATCTTTTGCTTTTCCTATTATTGTTAATGGCTCTATTATGTCTTCTGAAAAATTATTTTCTGCTTTTTTTATTTTTTCTTTCCAATCTTTATCTTTATTTTCTACTGCTTCTAATAGTTCTTTTAGGTCTCCAGCAGTTGCTATATTTTGCTCTCTTTGTCTTATTAATTCTTCTATTTTCTTTGTATTTTCTTCAAATTGATTTGTTGCATATTCCACTAACCCATAGGCTGATTTATATACTGATGCTGGGAAATTTTTCTTTTTGGGGTATTCTATTAAATATGTTTTTATTGATTCTACTAGATCTTTAAAATATGTATCATCTTCTAATTGTACTATTTGTTTCTTGCTTTTTGGATTTATTAGTTTTTGAATTTTATCTATATTTGATAATATTTTTTCTTCTGTTATTACCATTCTTACATTTACTATGCCAGACTTAGACATGTAAATTCCCTCCTTTATCTTACGCATACTTGCTTTTTACTGTTTTCTTTATAATTATACATGAATTTACAAAAAACCTCAAGTAAATTTGCAAGTTTTTGTGTTAAATTTTTATTACAGAAATATTACATTTTTGTTACAATTTAAATTTTTTTTATTCTATTTTTTTATTTCATATTGATTTTTCCTACGGAATCATAGAATTTGCCATTCTTAATATTTTCATATTTTTCTTTTAATTTAACACTGTTTTTATTTCTTCAAATCTTTTTATTTTTTGTGTGGTTGTTTTTATTAATGGTTCATTTGTTATATCAATTTTTCTTATATATTTATATGCTGGCATTGTTTTGTTTACTTTTTTTACTTCTTGCCATATTATTTCTTTTATTTTTTCTTCGTCTTCTTCGTTGTATTTTTCTTGTATTAGTTCTTTATCATAAACAATTTTTGCACATATTTTGTAGTCTCCATCTTCTTCAGGTTTTCCATAAACAAAACTTTCTTGTACTCCTTCTATTTTATTTACTAGTGCTTCAAGTTCTTCTGGATATATGTTTTTTCCATTTTTTAATACTATTACAAATTTTTTTCTGCCACATATAAATATATAACCATCTTTATCTATTTTTGCTAAATCTCCTGTGTGTAACCATCCTTCTGAGTCTATTGTTTCTTTTGTTGCCTCTTCATTGTTGTAATATCCAATCATTATTGAGTCACCTTTTGCCAATAATTCTCCTATTCCTTCTTCATTTGCATCTAATATTTTTACATCTAAACTTGGAAATGCTTTTCCTATTGAACCAATTCTTCTATATTTGTCATCTTCTGAAGCTATTACAGGTGAACTTTCAGTTAAGCCATACCCTTGGTACATTGTAAATCCTAACTGATTAAATCCTTTTTCTGCCTCTGCATCTAGTGCTGCTCCTCCTGCTACTAATAATCTTAATTTTCCTCCTAGGTTGTCATGTATTTCTTTAAATAGCTTTTTTCTTATATCTATTCCAAATTTTAATAGGATTTGACTTATTTTTATTCCTTTTTGTACTGTTTCTAATTTTCCTTTTTTTTCTATTCCTTTTATTACTTTTTTATACATGTTTTCAAATAATATTGGCACTGAAATCATTGCTGTTATTTTGTATTCTTTTATATTGTCTGCAATATGTCTTATTCCTTCGCAAAAAGCTATTGCACTTCCTTTGCTTACTGGATATAAGAATCCAACTGTGCATTCAAATGTGTGATGTAATGGTAAAAATGATAAGAATCTATCATTTTCATCTACTTTTATAGTTGCTGCAATGTCCATTAGGTTTGTGCATATATTTTTATGTGATAACATTACTGCTTTTGACATTGCCGTTGTTCCAGATGTGAATAACATTATTGACATTTCTTCTGCATTTATTTTTGCATCTAAAAATTCTCTGTTTCCTTTTTCTATTAGTTTTTTTCCTTTTTCTATTAATTCGTTTTCTGAATAAATATTATTTTCTTCTTTTTCTAAATCCATTGATATAAAACATTTTACTTTTGTATTTTTCTTTTCTTTTATTTCATTCATTACTTCATCATATTTTTTAGAATAAAATATTGCCTCTACTTCTGAACGTATAATTAGGTTTTCAATTTCATTGTTTGGAAGTGCTTTGTCTAATGGAACTACTATTCCAGTACCTGTTACTACTGCCAAGTATGCTACTGCCCATTCATATCTGTTTTCTGAAATTACAGCTATTCTTTTATTTTTTAGTCCTATATCTATTAATGCTGTTCCTAAGCTATTAACTTGGTTTCTAAATTCTTTATGTGTTATTTCTCTAAATTTATTTTCTTCTTGTGTCTTAAAAATGTATGCTGGTCTATTTGCATATTTTTCTCCTGTTTTATTTAACATGTCTTTTAAGTCTGTAAATTTCATATATTCATGTACTGGTTTTCTCATTCTATGGCTTATGTTAGTTTTTTACTAACATATTCCTCCTTCCTATTTGTTTTTTAATCCTTCTATTACTGTGTTTTCAAATTCTTTATATAGTTTCATTATGTCTATTTGACCATTTTTTCTTATTTTATATACTAGGCTAGAACATATTAATCCATATATTTCTGATGCTATTGCTTGTGAATTTCCTTTTTTTATTTGTTTTGCTTCTATTCCTTCTTCTACTATTTCTTCTATTTTTTTTACATATTTATAAATCTGCTCTTTGCACATTTGGTTTCTTGCTTCGTTTCCTAAAAATTGACTTAATAGTATTGTTATTATGTCTTCATATTTGTCTACTATTTTTATTTGTATTAGTACTATTGCTTTTATTTTGTCAATATAGTTTGGTATTTTTGATGTTTTTATTTCTATACTGTTTTGTAATAGTTTTATTCCTTCTTCTATTAGAAAGTTAAATATTTCTTCTTTGCTTGAAAAATGATAGTATAATGTTCCTTTTGCTACTCCTACTGTTGCTGTTATTTCTTCTATACTTGTCGCATCATATCCTTTTTGTGCAAATAGTTTCATTGATGTTTCAAATATTTTTCTTTTTGTTTTGTTCATGCAACCACCCTCTCTAATGGGATTTTATGCTATTATTATATACGTTTTTAGATTATATTGCAATAGTAGTAATTTATTTTTTTTTACGGTTATATAAATAATTTCTTTATATTTTGGTATTTCAATTTGCTAGATTTAATAGTAATGTTAATTTAAAAATGAGAATGTGATTTTTCTAAATAACTCAATTATTTTTAGAAAAGCCTCATTCCCATTTTTTAATTAATTATTTTTTACAATTAATTATTTTCTACTGGTGCTTCTACAGGACAAACTCCAGCACAAGTACCACATCCTATGCATGCTGATTCATCAATTGCAAATTTATCATCTCCTTGTGTTATGCATTGCACAGGACATTCTGCTGCACATGCTCCACAAGATATACACTTATCTGTTATTTTATATGCCATATAAATCACCTCCATTTTTTATTATCAATTTATTTTATAAATAATTGATTCATATGTTAGTTCGAAAATTTGTGCATTTAATCTCTTTTTTCTAATTCTTCTAGTTCTTCTAATTCTTTTTTGTTTTTTATTTCTTCTTCATCTATTCTTTCTACTTCAATATTTTTTATAATTTGTATATCTTTTGCATCATATTTTTTGTATATATACCCATCCCCATCTTTAAATTTTACTCTTATTTTTTCTTTTAGTATTTCTATTGAATCTACTTCTCCTTCTCCATCTTCTGTTTTTACTATTGCACCTACATTTGGTAATTTATTTAGCTTTTCTTCATATACATCATTTTCATATTTTAAACAGCACATAAGTCTTCCACAATTTCCGGATATTTTTGATGGATTTAGTGATAAGTTTTGCTCTTTTGCCATTTTTATTGATACCGCTTCAAAGTCACTTAAAAATGAACAGCAACATAATTCTCTACCACATATTCCATTTCCGCCTATTCTTTTTACTTCATCTCTTACTCCTATTTGACGAAGTTCAATTCTGGTTTTATAAATTGCAGCTAAGTCTTTTACCAAATCTCTAAAGTCTATTCTTCCATCTGCTGTAAAGTAAAATAACATTTTACTATCATCAAATTTACATTCAATATCTGTTAATGTCATATCCAGCCCATGCTCTTTTATCTTTTTTTGACATGTTGCAAATGCTTCTTTTTCTTTTTTTCTACAATCTTTAAAATGTTTATGATCTTTGTAATTGGCAATTCTTATTACTTTTTTTAATGGTGCTACTATTTTTTCGTCATCAACTAATCTATTTGGTATAACTACTTCTCCATATTCTTCGCCCTGTGCAGTTTCAACTATAACTTTTTCGCCTTTTTTTACTTTTAGGTTTTTTGGATTAAAAAAATAAATTTTTCCTAATTTTTTAAATCTTACTCCTATTATATTTTTCAATTAACTTCCTCCCACATTTTAAATAACATATAGTCTATACTCATATCATAATTTGCATTTTGGTTTATTCTTTTCTTGGTGTTTTCCACAATTTTTATACAACCTGTGTATTTAAATGTTTGTTTTGATATTTTTAGTAAGATTATGTTTATATAATTTAATAATTCAAAAATTTCTTCTTTTGAACTATATAAGATTTGTGAATTTTTAATTATTTCTATTATATCTTGTTTTTCTAAGTTTAAAATGATTTTTTCTAATTCTTTATATTCTGATTGTTTTTCAATTATTTTGCTTGCTTTTCCTATGCTTCCTTCTGCTAAATTTAATATTTCTTCTGAAATTTGATCTATTTTTTTGTTTTGCTCTAAATATTTTTCTATTTCTTGATTACTAATTGGGTTAAAACGTATTATCATACATCTTGATTTTATAGTATTTAAAAATGAATTTTCGTTTGAACCAATTAGTATTATTGTCGCAAATTCAGGTGGTTCTTCTAATGTTTTTAATAAACAATTTTGTGCTTCTTTTGTCATTAAGTCTGCATTGTCTATTATATATACTTTTTTGTTAGATATAATTGGCTTTTCTTGTACTTTTTTTTGTAAATATCTTATTTGCTCTATTTTTATGCTATTTCCTTCAGGTTCTATTATTAAAAAGTCTGGATTATTGTTTGTATTAAATTCTTTGCATGATTTACATTTATTACAACCTGATGTTTTTTCTGCTTGACTTTCTTCATTTTCTATACATAATATTGCTTTTGCAAATTTTGTAGCTAATATTTTTTTGCCTATTCCTTCTATTCCAACAAACATATAACTATGTGAGATTTTATTTAGTTCTAAAGACTTTTGTAATCTTTCTTTTATTTGTTTATTCCCAATTATTTCTTCAAACATTAATTTAACCTACCTTAGCAAGCTTTTTCTTCTTAATTATTCTTAATTAAATTTTATGTAATTGTTTTATTTTACTTTTCCCCATTTATTTAATGGCCATATTCTTATTGCTACTGTGCTTTCTATTTTTTCTAATGGAATGCATCCAAAGTTTCTACAATCTTTGCTATAACTTCTATTATCTCCCATAGCAAATACACAATTTTCTGGAACTACAAATTCTGTAAATCCTACTCCCATAACGTCTGTGACTATACCTTCTGGTAAATAGCTTTCTTCTAGTTCTGTGTAGTTTATATATACTTTTCCATCTTTAATTTCTACATGCTCACCTGGTAATGCAATTACTCTTTTTATGTAACTTCTTTTTCCTATTTCTAAGAAATTATGTATAAACCATTTCATTCCTGTTTTCTTTTCATATTGCGCTATTGGAGTTGCATTTTCTATTTCTGATTGTGTATAAGATAATTTTGCTGGTTCTTCAAATGTTATTATTTGCCCTCTTTGAGGTAATTTCTTAGTTGTTCTTCCCCATCTATTTAACCATAGTCTTTGGTCTTGTATTAGTGTCGGCTTCATAGATTCTTGCTGAACTATGGTTGGTGTTCCTATAAAATATCTAAATAGCATTGCTAATACTAATGCTATGACTATACAATATACCCATTCTAAAATTTCTTTTACTGTTGAATTCAAAATTGTCACTCTCCTTATTATTTAAATTATTTTTATTTTGTTTTTTCTGTATCCCATATGTCTTCTAAGGTTATGTCTCTTAGACCATCTTTGCTTTTTCCCAAAGATACAAATTTTATTTTTTCTCTTTCTACTTCTCTTTTTATAATATTGAAATATGCTATATCTTCTTCCTTGGTATTTTGGCTTTTTAATGCTTTTAATACCAAATTGCTAAATTTTGCATTTTTTATTTTTCTTTCAATAGAACTCATTTGTGAATTTTTTTCATGTGTTTTTATAAAATTCTTAAAAATTTCATCTGCTTTTTCAAATTCTTGTCTTTCAATCAAATTATCTATAACTGCCATTACTGATGTTTCTAAGTCTACACCAAATAGTTCACTCATTTTATTTATTGTTAATTCTGGATTTTTTATTTTATATTTTTTTGCTTTATCCCTCATTACAATTTTTATTTGCATTAAAATTTGCCTTTTTTCTTGCTCTTCACTTAGTGAGAATTTGTTTCTTGGTTTATTTTTTATTCTTTTTTCTGCTTCTTTATTGATAACTTTTTTTGCTTCTTCTATTTTTATTGTTCCTTCTGATAATTGTGTTATTATATTTTCTATTGACTCAGGAATATCATCTCTTATTCTTTGAATTGCCCTTTGTCTTTGAATTTCATCTATTTTTTTATTAATTTTACTTCTTAATGTTGATAGTAGAATATAATTTTTCTGTAAGTTTAAATTCATTAATTTATTTGTTAATTTTGCTAGTTGATTATATTGCTCTAAAGTTAGTGGATACTCTAGTATTAAGTTTATTTTTTCATAAATATCTTTAACACTTTCATTCTGTTTTTTCATTGTATAATTACTTATTTTTGTTATTATTTCTTCTATTTGTGCTATTTCTGATTTTATATCTAATTCTTCTGCTTCTACCTTTTCGATTTCTTTATAAGATAAAGATGTTCCTAATTCGGTATTTCTACCTAAATATAAACTTATATATTTTTGTCTCATTTTTTGCATGCTAAAGTAAGATCTTTCTTTTTCATCTTCTCTTTTTTCTTTAATTTCATCTTGCTTTTGTTGCCTTTTTGTTTCCTGTTTTCTTCTTTGTTTTTCTTCTTCTTCAAATTGCTTTTTCAATTCATATAATTTTCTTTCTGGTACGCCTAAAGTCCTAGAAACTAGACTTAAGTCATATTGATTTAATATGGTTTTTAATACATTTTTTACTTCTTTTTTTTCCATTTTTACAATTCCTTATTTTACACTTTCTATATTTCTTATCTACTAGTAAAGTACTTCATTTGTAAAATAATTATCGATTAGATTATAGCACCTGTTTACATTTTTTTCAACATTTTTTATTGAATTTGTTTTGTCACAATTTTTTATTGAATTTGCTATGTTTGGTTCTGGCTTAAAAAGAAATTTACCATTAAGAAGCATCCCCTTGGCGCATTTGTCTTACATATTCATAAAGAATTATACCAGTTGCAACAGAGGCATTTAGGCTTTCTGTTTTTCCTAACATTGGAATTTTTATTTTTTCATCTGCCATTTCTTGAATTGTATTTTTTACTCCATTTGCCTCGTTTCCAACTATAATTACCTTTTTATTATAGTTTATATCATAAATTGTGTTTTGTGTTTGTAAAGATGATACTACTATTTTAAATTTTTGTTTTTTTATTTCTTTTAGAGTTTTTTCTAAATCTTCACATTCAATTACTTTTACTCTAAATATTGCTCCCATTGTAGAGCGTACCACTTTTGGATTATAGCAATCTGCTGTACCTTTAGATACTAAAATTTGTGTTAAACCTACGCTGTCTACTGTACGAAGTATTGTGCCTAAATTTCCTGGATCTTGTATATCATCTAATGCCACTATTATATCTTGATTATAATCTATTTGTTCATCGCTTCCATTTTTGCCAATTATTGCTATAACTCCTTGTGGCTCTTGGACTTCTGACAAAATTTTAAATATATTATGTGTTACATATATACATTCATATTTTGCAATTTCATACATTATATCTTTTGGAATACTTTCAGTTTTTTCACAATCATCACATAAAATAAATTGCTTTATATCTGCTTTTTCGATAATTGCTTCTCTAACCATTTTTATTCCTTCTACAATAAATTCTCCGCTTTCATCTCTATACTTTTTTTCTTTTAATTTTTTTACGTGTTTTATAAAATCATTGTCTTTACTTGAGATTTTTATCATAAAAAATCCATTCCTTTCTTAAAGGTATATAGATATGAAAGATAGCTTTCTTCCAAACTATAATTTTCCTATTAATATAATTTTTTTAAAAACTCTGTGACTTCATTTAGTATAGCTCTTTCACTTCGTGTTCCTATATTTAATGTTACCATTGGCTTAATTCCTGCTGAAAATTTTATGCTATTTCCATATATTTTAACTAAATCTAAAATATGGTTTTCAATTCCGTCATCTTCTTTAGAATTTTCAAATGTAAATACAATTGATGTTTTTCTGCTTGCAATTTTTATTATATGTTTTGGTTTGGCTAAATATTTTATTCTTGCAATGTCTATTAAATTTTCTAATTCACTTGGCATATTTCCAAATCTATCTATCATTTCGTCTATTATATTTTGTATGTCTTCTTCGTTTTTGCACAATGCTATACTTTGATATATTTCTATTTTTTGGTTTGAGTCAGATATGTATTCTTCTGGAATATAACTTGTTACATCTAAGTCTATTTGAACTTCTGTTTCTTGCTTAATTTCAATTCCTTTTATTTCATTTACAACTTCATCTAACAAATTACAATATGTGTCATATCCAACTTGTTCTAAATGTCCAGATTGAATTTCTCCGAAGTAAGCTTCCTGCTCCTCTTATTTCTAAGTCTCTCATTGCTATTTTAAATCCTGAACCAAATTCAGTAAATTCTTTTAATGCTTTTAGTCTTTTGTCTGCTATTTCAGATAACATTTTGTCTTTTTTGTATGTTATATATGCATATGCTTGCCTATCACTTCTTCCAACTCTTCCTCTTATTTGATAGAGTTGCGCTAACCCCATTCTATCTGCATTTTCTACTATTATAGTATTGGCATTTGGAATATCAATTCCAGATTCCAAAATTGTAGTACATACTAGTACATTTGACTTTCCTTCTACAAATTCTCTCATTATTTCTTCAATTTTTGCTCCTGTCATTTGACCATGTGCATATGTAACAGTTGCTTCTTCTACTAAATTTGATATAAATTTTGCTTTTCTTTCTATTCCTTCTACATTGTTAAATAGATAAAATACTTGTCCTCCTCTTTCTAGTTCTTTTGTAATTGCTTCTTTTATAACTTCTTCATCATATTCTAATACATAAGTTTGTACAGGTTTTCTATTTTGTGGTGGTTCATATATTACAGACATGTCCCTTATTCCTACTATTGACATATGCATTGTTCTAGGAATTGGAGTTGCTGTCATTGTTAATACATCTATGTTTGTTTTGTATTGTTTTATTTTTTCTTTGTCTTTTACACCAAAACGATGCTCTTCATCTATTATTAAAAATCCTAAGTTTTTAAATTCTACATCTTTGCTAAGAAGTCTATGTGTTCCTATTACTATATCAACTTCTCCAAGTTTTAGTTTTTTTATAACTTCTTCTTGATATTTTTTTGTTTTGAAACGATTTAGTATTTCTACTTTTATTGGAAAATCTTTCATTCTGTCTTTAAATTCCTGATATTGCTGTTCAGCTAAAACTGTAGTTGGTGTTAAATATGCAACTTGCTTTTGATCCATTACTGCTTTAAATGCTGCACGTAATGCTACTTCTGTTTTTCCATAACCTACATCTCCACAAAGAAGTCTTTCCATTGGTTTATCAGATTCCATGTCTCTTTTTACTTCTTCTATACAACGAAGTTGGTCATCTGTTTCTTGATATGGAAATTTTGCTTCAAATTCTGCTTGCCATGGCGTATCTTTACTAAAACTATATCCTTTTGCTTTATCTCTTTTGGCATATAATTCTATTAACTCTTTTGCTACTTCTCTTAAATTCTTTTTTACTTTATTTTTAGTGTTTTCCCAATCTTTACTTCCTAGCTTATTTATTTTAGGTTTTATAGCATCTCCACCAATATATTTTCTGACTGTATCTAAATCATTTGTTGGTATATATAAAATAGCATCATCTTGATATTTAATTTTAATGTAATCTTTAATTGTTCCATCTGCTTCAATTGTATTTACTCCTATATATATACCTATTCCATACTTCTGGTGAACAACATAATCTCCTACTTTTAAATCTGCAAATACTATTTTTTCGCTTTCTTTGTATGCTTCATTTACAATTCTTTTTTTTCTTTTCTCGCTATCTACTAAATCTTTCGCATCTATTACTATTTGATTTATGTCATGTAATTCAAATCCTTCTGAAAGTTTTCCTATTGTTATTGTTACTATTTTTTCATTTTGAGTTACTATTATAGTTTTATCAAGTTTTTCTTCTATTTTACATATTATATCTTTCTCTTGTAGTATCTTTTCCACCTTTTTTGCTTTTTCTTTCGTATCTACTAAGATATATACTTTTTTATTTTCATTTATTGCTTTTATTAAATCTTCAAATAGATTTTCTATTTCGCCTTTATAATAGTTTACCTCTCTATAATTAAACTTGTATTTTTCTGCTTGAATTTTACTTTCATTATCATGTTTTTCTAAATATATTAATTGTTTATTTCTAATTATCTGTTCTATTTGTTCATAGTCTAAAATTTCTTCTATTGCTTCTGGCACAATTTTTGATTTTTCAATTAGTGTTTGCATTAAATTTTTATTATCTATTTTTATGTTTTTTGCTCTTTGTTTTATTTTTCCTATTTCATCTAAAAATATGCTATAATTTGAATTTAAGTATTCAAAAATAGTTTCCTGTTTTTCATAAAAACAGGAGAAATATTTGTCTATTTTGCTTATGTAATTTCCACTTCTTATTTGCTCTATATCTTCTTGTATAATCTCTTGCTGCTCTTTAGTTACTTGCTTTTCATTTATGTTTTTTATTATATTTTCTATTTTTGTTTCTAAAATATATTCATGTGCTGGGTAAATTTTTGCTTCTTCTAATGTATTTATAGATCTTTGGCTATTTATGTTAAAGTTTCTGATAGAGTCTACTTCATCTCCCCAAAATTCTATACGAATTCCAGTTTTTTCATTTAAAGATATATCTAAAATTCCACCTCTTACACTAAATTGTCCTCTTGATTCTATTAATTCACATCTTGTATATCCTAGATTTATTAATTGCATTTTTATTTTTTCTAAATCATAGGTTTCTCCTACTTTGAAGTTTAGTTCATTTTTATATATTGTTTCTTTTGCAGGAAGTTTTTGCATTGCGGCTTCTATGGTTGTTACAATTATATTGTTTTTCTTTGATATTATTTCATTTAATGCATCTATTCTTTGATATGGCAAGTCTTTGCTTTCTGCTACATAGTCATATGTTACTATTTCTTTTTTTGGAAAAAGTATTACTTTTTGTGTAAAATATTTTAAATTTTCATATATCTGTTTTGCTTGTATTTCATTATATGTTACTATACATATTGGCTTTTTTGAAAATTCATTTATTGCACTTATTAATTGCACCATTCCAACGCTAGTTAAGCCCGAGATTGATATCGGGCTTGTTTTGTTTTCTATGTTTTTTATTAAATCTACAAATTTTTTTGATTTTCCTATGTCTCCTAGTATTGTATTCATTATTGTTATATCCTTTCGCTTTTTATTTTTTTGACAATATCTAGCATTTTCCTATTATTCTATTTTATCATATTTTTTAAATTAGTCAATGTTTTTTTCCTCAGAGACACAGATTTTCTTGTTTTTCTTGTTTAGCGTGACACACGCAATTTAGAGTTACGCAATTAGCTTGTTCTGTTTTTTCTTCTGCCTCTGCAGCTCTTGTTAGTATTCCATTTTCTCCAGTTAAAGTTGCTATGCTTACTCCTGCTAAGATTAATAACACTATGATTGTTAGTACTAATGCTATTAATGTTATTCCTTCCTTTTTCTTTAATTTTTCTTTCATTGATATATCGACCTCTTTCTTTTGTTTTTTTCTTACCTTTGACATTTTAATTAAGTACAATACTTAATTAAAATATTAAAAAGCTTAAAATATATTATTTTACTAATATTTTTTAAGCTTTTTTATTTTATTTTTTTCATAATATTTTTTTATTTTTTGAATTCTATCTATTGCATATTCTTTGGCTTTATGCTATATTTAACTTATCTTAACTTTTAATTAAGTATTGTACTTAATTAAAAGTTATTTTTTCGTTTTTCATAATTATCATTGTAAACAAAAGGTATTATAAGTTTCCTCTTATGGGGACAGAATAAAAATTATTTTGCAGTATTTAATTTCATTGATAGCAACTTAGAAATTCCGTTTTCTTCCATTGTTACTCCATAAACAGTATCTGCTGCCTCCATTGTTCCTTTTCTATGTGTTATTACTAAAAATTGTGTATTTTCAGAAAAACGTTTCAAATATTCTGCAAATCTGTATACATTTACATCATCTAAAGCTGCTTCAATTTCATCTAAAACACAAAATGGTGCTGGATTTATCTTTAAAATTGCAAACAATAGAGCAATTGCTGTAAAAGCTTTTTCTCCTCCTGATAATAGTGTCATGCTCTGCAATTTTTTTCCTGGTGGCTGAACAGTAATTTCTATTCCACATTCTAGTATATTATTTTCATCCTCTAATTTTAAACTTGCATTTCCACCACCAAATAATTCTTTAAATACCTCACTAAAGTTCTTGTTTATAACTGCAAATTGGGTTTTAAATTGTTCTTTCATTGTTTCTGTCATATCACTAATTATTTTTCTTAATTTTGCAGATGTATTTTCTAAATCTACTCTTTGTTCACACATAAAGTCATATCTTTCTTTTAATTTCTTGTATTCATCAATAGAATCTACGTTTACACTGCCAAGCTCTCTTAATTCTTTTCTTAAGTTATTTACATTTTTTTGAGTTAATTGGATGTTTTCTGGCTTTTTATATTGTTCGTCTTTTAACGCATTTGGTGTAAGTTCATATTCTTCCCACATCTTGTTTATTATATCATTTATGCTATCTTCTAATTTGGTTTTGTTTACATCTATCTTTACTATCTGTGCCTTTAAGTCTTCTATAACTTTGAATTTAGAAGTGATTTCATTTTCTTGCTCAGCTAGCTTTTCATTTTTTTCCGTTCTTTCTTGTTTTAAATTTTCTATTTTTGAACCACTATGCTTTACATTTTCCTTTATTTGTTCAATTTTTTGCTTTATTTCTTTTATTGATTCTTCTAAGTTAAAATTGTCTTGGTTTATTTTTTCTATTTGATTTTTTTTGTTTTTTATACTTTCTTCATTGTTCGATATTTCATTGTTTATTCTTTCTTCAAGTTCTTTTATAGATGCTTCGCTTTCATCAAATGATGATACAGAGATTTTTAGGTTTGTTATATCAAAATTTAAGTCGTCTACATGTTTTTGATTGTCTTTGTTTAAATCTGAGAATTCTGATATGTTTTTGCTTAATTTTTCATTTTGTTTTGATATTTCTTCTATTTGACTTTCAATTGCTTGTTTGTCTTTTATTGTTTCTTGCTTTTGAACTTCTAATTCTTCTTTTTCTTTTCTTAATTTATTTAGTCTTTGAGTCATCTTTTCAATGTTTTCTTCTATTGATGTTACTTTTTGCTTTTCAGTTGCATATGTTATATCTATTTCTTGTAATTGTTTTTCAAAGCTTGTAGCTTGTTCTATAATGTCTTCTATACTTTTTATATATTCTTGTTTTTCTTTTTCTAATTTTTCAATTTTTACTTTTAGGTCTTTGATTTCTTTTTCTATTTTTTCAATTTCTTTGCCTCTACCTAAAATGTTTACTGTTTTTTTGGCTACTGACCCACCTGTAATTGCTCCTGATGGATTTATTACATCTCCTTCTAATGTTATTATTCTAAATGAATATTCATTTTTTTTAGCAACTTTTATTGCTGTTTCCATATTGTCTACAATTACTGTTCTTCCTAATAAATTAAGTACTATTTGTTCATATTTTTTTTCAAATTTTATTAAGTCTAATGCTATTCCAATTGTTCCTTTTTCATTTCCTTTTATTTTTTCTAGTTTTCTTCCTTTTACTGATGTTATTGGTAAAAATGATGCTCTTCCTAAATTGTTTTTTCTTAAATATTCTACTAGTTTTTTTGCGTCTTCTTCAGTTGATGTTACTATGTTTTGCAAACTTGCTCCTAAACACATTTCTATTGCTGTTTGATATTGCTCTGGAACTTCTATTATATTTGCTAAAACTCCATGCATTCCTTGCCCAAGTTCTTTTATGGTTTCACAATCTTTTAATAGTGTTTTTACACTTTTTATATATCCTTCTTTTTCTTTTTCTGTTTCTATTAAAAATTTTAATTTTGATTCTTTTATTCGCATTTCATTTGTGTATGTATTTAAACTTAAATCATATGTTTTTATCTTTTTCTCAGATTCTTCTTTTTTATTATTTATTTCTTCAAGATTTTTTAAGATTTTATTTCTTGATGAGTCTATTTTGTAAAATTCTTTTGATATTTCTTCTTTTTTCATTCTTTCACTGTCTAATTCTGATACTGCTAATGAAATTTCATCTTCAAGCTGCTTTTGTCTTTTTTCATAGTTTTCGTAGTTTAGTTTTTTAGTATTTATTTCTGATTGTAGTTCATATTTTTTGTCTGTGTTTTCTTCTAAATTTTGCTTGTCTTTTTCTATTTCTAGTTCTTTTGATGATAATTTTTGCATTATTTCTGCTAACTCTTCTTGTTTTTCTTTTAATTCTTTTTCATATTTTTCTTTATTTTCATGTAGCCCTTGCTTTTTTTCTTGTTTTTGCTTTATTTCGTCTTTTAATTCATTTACTCGGTTGCTTAAATCTTGTATTTCTTTTTCAAATCTTTCTTTGTTTTCTTTATTGTTTGAAATTCTTGTGTTTGAGACATTTATGTTTGAGTTTAACATTTCTATTTCTTTTTTACTTTCAAATCCTAAATTTGAGATTTCTTCTATTTTTATTGTTATATCATCTATCTCACTTTTTAACGCTTCTTTTAATGCTTTTATTCTTTCAAGTCTTCCTTCTTCTTCATTGCACTGAGATTTATATATCTCTTCATCTGCAATAATTTGATTTAAGTCTTTTTTATATTTATCTATATTATATAAAAACAATCCAATTTCTATATTTTTTAATTCTTCTCTTAAATTTAAATATTTTTTTGCTTTTTCAGATTGTAACTTTAATGGTTCAATATTTACTTCTATTTCTGATAATATATCATTTATTCTAAGTAAATTTAATTTTGTATGTTCTAATTTTTTTTCTGATTCTTGTTTTCTTGTTCTATATTTTACTATTCCTACTGCTTCTTCAAATATATGCCTTCTGTCTTCTGATTTATTGCTTAATATTTCATCTATTTTGCCTTGTCCTATTATAGAATATCCATCTTTTCCTATTCCTGTATCCATAAATAATTCTAGTACATCTTTTAGCCTACATGGAGTTTTATTTATAAAATATCCTGTTTCTCCACTTCTGTATATTTTTCTTGTTACTGTTACTTCACTATATTCTATTGGTAATTTACCATCAGAGTTGTCAAATACTAACGAACATTCTGCAAATCCTAATGATTTTCTATTTTGTGTTCCTGCAAATATTACATCTAATGATTTTGAGCCTCTTAATGATTTCATACTCTGCTCTCCAAGTACCCATCTTATGCTGTCTGATATATTGCTTTTTCCTGAACCGTTTGGTCCTATTACTCCTGTTATTCCTGGCATAAATTCTAGTACTGTTTTATCTGCAAAGGATTTAAATCCTTGTAGTTCCAATCTTTTTAAATACATTTATTATCACCTTTATTTTTATTTGTTGTAATACTTTTATTATAAAGGAGGAGACAATTAAGCCTCTTCCTCAATTGTCCCCTCTGTTTGAACTTGTTCTTCAAGTTCTTTTTCTGTACTTATATGAATGTCTTGATATTTTTTCATTCCAGTTCCTGCTGGAATTAGTTTACCTATTATAACATTTTCTTTTAATCCTACTAAGTCGTCTGTTTTTCCTTTTATTGCCGCTTCTGTTAGTACTCTTGTTGTTTCTTGGAATGATGCAGCTGATAAGAAGCTGTCTGTTGCAAGTGATGCTTTTGTTATTCCAAGTAATACTCGTTTTCCAGTTGCTGGGCGTTTTCCTGCGTCTATTGCTTCTTGGTTCTTGTCTTCAAATTCATACATATCTATTAATGAACCTGGGAACATGTCTGTGTCTGCATTGTCTTCAACTCTGACTTTTTTAAGCATTTGTCTTCCTATAACTTCGATGTGTTTGTCATTTATATCAACACCTTGGTTTCTATAAACTTTTTGTACTTCTGAAATTAGGTATTCATATACTCCTTCTGGTCCTTTTATTGCTAAGATGTCTGCAGGATTTTTTGAACCTTCTATTAAAGCATCTCCTGCTTCTATTATGTCTCCATCTTTTACTCTCATTTTTGAACCAAATGGTATTGTATATGTTTTTGCCTCATCTTTTCCTGTTACTATTACTTCTTTCTTTTTCTTTGTTTCTTTTATTTTTACTTTTCCATCTATTTCTGTAATTATTGCTAGTCCTTTTGGTTTTCTTGCTTCAAATAATTCCTCAACTCTTGGAAGACCTTGTGTTATATCTGCTACACCTGCTACACCTCCAGAGTGTATTGTTCTCATTGTTAACTGTGTTCCTGGCTCTCCTATTGATTGTGCTGCAATTATTCCAATTGCTTCTCCTATTGATACTAGGTCTCTTCTTGCAAGTCCCATACCATAACATTTTTGACATACTCCATGTTTTGAATGACATCCTAAAACTGAACGTACTTCTAGTCTTTCTATTCCTGCATCTACTATTTCTTCTGCTAATTTTTCGTTTATCATTGTATTTGTGTCTACTATTAGCTCTTTTGTTTGTGGATTGTATACGTCTTTTAATGGATACCTTCCTATTAGTCTTTCTTGCATTTTTTCTATTACTTGGTTTCCATCTTTTATGTCATATATCATTATTCCTTCTTCTGTTCCACAGTCATGCTCTCTTACTATTATGTCTTGTGATACGTCTACTAATCTTCTTGTTAAGTATCCAGAGTCTGCTGTTCTTAAGGCTGTGTCTGAAAGTCCTTTACGTGCACCATGTGCAGAAATAAAGTATTCTAGTGCATCTAGTCCTTCTGCAAATGATGATTTTATTGGTATTTCAACTGCTTTACCAGTTGTACTTGCCATAAGTCCACGTATACCAGCAATTTGTCTTAATTGGTTCATGTTACCACGGGCTCCTGATTTTACCATCATGTATATTGGGTTTAGTTCTTCAAAGTTTTCTTCCATTGCTGAACTTACTTTTTTGGTTGTGTCTTCCCATACATTTATT
The DNA here is from genome assembly GCA_947632475.1 of uncultured Clostridia bacterium. Classification (GTDB taxonomy): domain Bacteria; phylum Bacillota; class Clostridia; order TANB77; family CAG-508; genus CAG-269. The sequence continues at coordinate 52,034 of CANRPI010000003.1, forward strand.
ACTGCATTGTATCTTTCTGAGTCTGTTATTAAACCTCTTGCATATTGTTTTCTTATTGTTTCTACTTTTTCATCTGCTTCTGCAAGTAAATTTTTCTTTGCTTCTGGTACTTTTACGTCATCCATTGAGAATGTTATTCCTGCTAATGTTGAGTATTTGAATCCTAATGCTTTGATGTAATCTATTACTTCTGCTGATTCTGAAAGTCCATGTATTCTTATTACTTTTTCTATTATTTGCCCCATTGTCTTTTTCATTACTGGGAAGTTTATTTCATATTGGAATGGGTCTTCTTCTCTGTTTATAAATCCTAAGTCTTGTGGTATTCCTTGGTTGAATATTATTCTTCCTACACTTGTTTCTATTTTCTTTTGCTTCTTTTCTCCATCTATTTCTTTTGTTACTCTAACAAATATTTTTGCATGTATTCCTACTTCTTTGTTCTCAAATGCCATTATTGCTTCTTCTGGGTCTTTGAAGTATTTGCCTTCTCCTTTTTCTCCTTCTAGTACCATTGTTAGATAGTAGCTTCCAAGTATCATGTCAAGTCTTGGAGTTGCAACTGGTTTACCGTCTTGTGGTTTAAGTAAGTTGTTTGTTGCAAGCATTAGATATCTTGATTCAGCTTGAGCTTCTGGTGATAGTGGTAAGTGAACTGCCATTTGGTCTCCATCAAAGTCTGCATTAAATGCTTCACATACTAATGGGTGAAGTTTTATTGCTCTTCCTTCTACCAGTACTGGCTCAAAGCTTTGAATTCCAAGTCTGTGTAGTGTTGGAGCACGGTTTAACATTACTGGATGGTCTTTTATAACTTCTTCTAATATTCCCCATACTTCTGGTTTTAGTCTTTCTACCATTCTTTTTGCATTTTTGATGTTTTGGGCAATTCCTCTTCCTACTAGTTCTCTCATTACAAATGGTTTAAATAATTCTACTGCCATTTCTTTTGGTAGTCCACATTGATATATTTTTAGTTCTGGTCCTACTACTATAACTGAACGTCCTGAATAGTCAACACGTTTTCCTAGTAAGTTTTGACGGAATCTTCCTTGTTTTCCTTTTAACATGTCTGATAATGATTTTAATGGTCTGTTTCCAGCTCCTGTTACTGGTCTTCCACGTCTTCCATTGTCTATTAGAGCATCTACTGATTCTTGTAACATTCTTTTTTCGTTTCTTACTATTATTTCTGGTGCTCCTAGTTCTAATAGTCTTTTTAATCTGTTATTTCTGTTTATTACACGTCTATATAAGTCGTTTAAGTCTGAGGTTGCAAATCTTCCACCATCTAATTGTACCATTGGTCTTAAGTCTGGTGGTATTACTGGTACTACTTGCATTATCATCCATTCTGGTCTGTTGCCAGAAAGTCTAAATGCTTCTATTGTGTCTAATCTTTTTACTAATTTTACTTTTTTCTGCTCACTTGCATTTTCTAATTCTTTTTTTATTTGTTCTGAAAGTTTGTCTAAGTCTATTTCTTCTAATAGTTCTTTTAGAGCTTCTGCTCCCATTTTTGCTTTAAATGATCCTTTTCCATATTGTTCTTCTGCTTCATGATATTCTTTTTCATTTAATACTTGACATTTTTCTAGTCCTGATGTTCCTTTGTCTACTACTACATATGATGCAAAATATATTATTCTTTCTAAGTTTCTTGGTGAAATGTCTAACATTAATGCTATTCTACTTGGTATTCCTTTGAAATACCAAATATGTGCTACTGGTGCTGCAAGTTCTATGTGTCCCATTCTTTCACGTCTTACTTTTGATTTTGTTACTTCTACACCGCATCTGTCACATACTATTCCTTTGTATCTGACTCTTTTATATTTTCCACAGTGACATTCCCAGTCTTTTGTTGGTCCAAATATTCTTTCACAAAATAGACCATCTTTTTCTGGTTTTAATGTTCTGTAGTTTATGGTTTCTGGCTTTTTTACTTCTCCTTTTGACCATTCTCTTATTTTTTCATCTGATGCAACACCTATTTTTAGTTTGTTAAAAATATCTAATTCGTCCACTATTTTTCCCCCTATATTTAATTTAAGGTTGTAATTTCAAAATAGACTTAGAGGTCTGTCCTTCGCTCTTGCAATATCTTAAGGTCGCCTCTTGTCTTTTTGAAATTTATTTAATTATTTTTTTATTTATTCTATTATGTCATCATCATTGTCTAGGTTGTCGTTTGCTAAGTCGTTTCCAAATAGTTCTTCTTCTCCTTCATCATCTATGTCCCCAAATAATTCGTCATTTTCGTCATCAATTTCTTCATCTTCTTCGTCTAATATCATTTCGTCTTCGTCTGACTCTTCTCCATATCCATCTAAATCTTCATCTGATACTATTTCTTCTTCTGATAAGATTTTTTTATCTTGATTTGGGTCATATTCTATTCCTTCTTCTATGTTTTCTTTTAATTCTAGTTCTTGGTTGTCTTCTGAATATAGACGTACATCTAGCCCTAGTGATTGTAATTCTTTTACTAATACTTTAAAGCTTTCTGGAACTCCTGGTTCTGGTATGTTTTCACCTTTTACTATTGCTTCATATGTTTTTACTCTTCCTACTACGTCATCTGATTTTACTGTTAACATTTCTTGTAGTGTGTATGCTGCTCCATATGCTTCTAATGCCCATACTTCCATTTCTCCAAAACGTTGTCCACCAAATTGTGCTTTTCCTCCAAGTGGTTGTTGTGTTACTAATGAGTATGGTCCAGTTGAACGTGCATGTATTTTGTCGTCTACTAAGTGGTGTAGTTTTAACATATACATTACTCCTACTGTTATTGGTTTGTCAAATGGATCTCCTGTTCTTCCATCATATAGTATTGTTTTTCCATCTTCACTCATTCCTGCTTGTTTTAATAGTTCTTTTACGTCTTCTTCATTTGCTCCATCAAATACTGGTGTTGATATGTGCCATCCTAATGCTTTTGCTGCTCCTCCTAAGTGTACTTCTAGAACTTGACCTAAGTTCATACGTGAAGGAACTCCTAGTGGGTTTAATAAGATGTCTATTGGTGTTCCATCTGGCATAAATGGCATGTCTTCTTCTGGTAATACTCTTGAAATTACACCTTTGTTTCCATGTCTTCCTGCCATTTTGTCTCCAACTGATATTTTTCTTTTTGTTGCTATGTAACATCTAATTATTTGGTTTACTCCTGGTCCTAATTCATCTGAATTGTCTCTTGTGAAGATTTTTACATCTACTATTGTTCCTGCTTCTCCATGTGGTACTCTTAAAGATGTGTCTCTTACTTCTCTTGCTTTTTCACCAAATATTGCTCTAAGTAGCCTTTCTTCTGCTGTTAGTTCTGTTTCTCCTTTTGGTGTTACTTTTCCAACTAATATGTCTCCAGGTCTTACTTCTGCTCCTATTCTTATTATTCCATTTTCGTCTAGGTCTTTTAATTGGTCGTCTCCGACATTTGGTATGTCTCTAGTTATTTCTTCTGCTCCTAGTTTTGTGTCTCTACATTCACAGTCATATTCTTCTATATGTATTGATGTGAATACATCTTCTTTTACTAGTCTTTCATTTAATAGTATAGCGTCTTCGTAATTGTAACCTTCCCATGTTGAGAATGCTACTAATACATTTTTTCCAAGTGCCATTTCTCCATTTTTTGTTGATGGTCCATCTGCTATTGCATCACCTTTTTTTACTTTTTCTCCTTTTTTTACGATTGGATGTTGATTTATACATGTTCCACCATTTGTTCTCTTGAATTTGCGTAGTTTGTGTACTACTGTTTTTCCATTTTTGTATTTTACTGTTATGGCATCTCCTGCTACTTTTTCTATTACTCCATCATCTTCTGCAAGTATTAGTATTCCTGAATCTTTTGCAGCTCTATATTCTATTCCTGTTCCTACTATTGGACTTTCTGTTATCATTAATGGTACTGCTTGACGTTGCATGTTTGCTCCCATTAATGCTCTTTTTGCATCATCATGCTCTAAGAATGGTATCATTGCTGCTGCTACTGATACTAATTGTTTTGGTGATACGTCTACATATTGTACTTTTTCTCTGTCTACTTCTATTACTTCATTTTTGAATCTTACTCTTACTCTTTTATTTAATAGTTCTCCTTGCTCATTTACTGGCTCTGATGCTTGTGCTATTAGGTAATTGTCTTCTACATCTGCACTCATGTATTCTACTATGTCTGTTAGTTTGTGTGTTTCTGGGTCTATTTTTCTGTATGGTGTTTCTATAAATCCATATTCGTTTATGTTTGCAAATGATGATAGTGCTGATATTAACCCTATGTTTGGTCCTTCTGGTGATTCTATTGGACATAGTCTTCCATAGTGTGTATAGTGTACGTCACGTACTTCAAAACCTGCTCTTTCTCTTGTTAATCCTCCTGGTCCTAATGCTGATATTCTTCTTTTATGTGTTAATTCTGATAATGGGTTTGTTTGATCCATGAATTGTGATAGTTGTGAACTTCCAAAGAATTCTCTTATTGATGATGTTATTGGTTTTGTGTTTATTAGTGTTTGTGGTGTTACTACGTCTAAGTCTTGTATTGTCATTCTTTCACGTACTACTCTTTCTAATCTTGTTAGTCCTATTCTGAATTGGTTTTGTAATAATTCTCCTACACATCTTATTCTACGGTTTGATAAGTGGTCTATGTCGTCTGGTTTTCCTAACCCATGTGATAGGTTTAATAGATAGTTTATTGATGCTATCATGTCTTCTGTTGTTATGTGTTTTGGTACTAATTCATCATATCTTTCTTTTAATGCCTTTACTAATGTTTTTTCGTCTGTGTTGTCTATTATATTTTTTAGAACACTGTATGTAACTAATTCTTTAAAATGTAATTTGCTTAAATCTACATTTGGTAATACTTTGTGTATGTTTACTGTGCCATTTCCTATTATTCTTATTGTTTTTTCTCCTAGTTTGATGTCTACTATGTTTATTCCTGAGTTTTGTATGTTTTCTGCTACTTCTTCTGAAATTATTTCACCAGCTTGCACAAATACTTCGCCTGTTTCACTGTCTACTATGTCGTTTGCTGCTATTTTGTCTTTTATTCTTTCTGCTAGTGATAATTTTTGATTGAATTTGTATCTTCCTACTTTTGCTAAGTCATATCTTCTATTGTCATAGAATAAACCATTAAATAAACTTCTTGCTGCTTCTGCTGTTGGAAGTTCTCCTGGTCTTAGTTTTTTGTATATTTCTATTAGTGCTTCATCTTGGTCTTTTATGGTGTCTTTTGATATTGTTGTTTTTAACATTTCTTCGTCACCAAATAGGTCTAGTATTTGACTGTCTGTTATTACCCCTATTGCTCTAAGTAGTGTTGTTACTGGTACTTTTCTTGTTCTGTCTACACGTACCCAGAATATTCCGTTTCCATCTGTTTCGTATTCTAGCCATGCTCCTCTAAGTGGCATTACTGTTGATGTGTATGTTTTGCTTCCTGTTTTTGTGTCAAATTCTTCTGCATAGTAGCACCCTGGTGAACGTACTAATTGACTTACTACTACTCTTTCTGCTCCATTTATTACAAATGTTCCACTGTCTGTCATTAATGGGAAATCTCCTAAGTAGATTTCTTGTTCTTTTATTTCCCCTGTTTCACGGTTTATTAGTCTTACTTTTACGTGTAGTCTGCTTGAGTATGTTGCATCTCTTTCTTTTGCTTCTTCTACTGTGTATTTTGTTTTTTCTTCCATGTAGTAGTCAAAGAATTCTAGTACTAAATTCCCTGAGTAGTCTTCAATTGGTGATATGTCTCTTAATACTTCTCCTAGCCCTTCTTCAATGAACCATTGGTATGAGTCTTTTTGTACTTTGATTAGGTTTGGTATTTCGATGTAGTCACCAACTTTTGCGAAATCTTTACGAGAAGATTTCTCGTGCTTAATTTCTCTTAGTTTCAAAAAAATCACCTCATATAAATTTTGATTTAAGCAGAATTAAATTCCTATAATTTTTGAGTTTATAGGCTATAAAATATTAAAAAAAGTCCTTCTTATTTTTAAGTCCGCTATTTTAAGCTTTTAATGTGTCTGCTTTCACACATTTATTTCTTAATGCTTTCTTAAAAATAATTCCTCTTTTCTTAATTTGTAAACTTTGGATTTTAATTTCTTTTGATTTTTATCTTTTTAGAATTTTAATTTTTTTGATTGTATTTTTGGCTTTTGAATATTAATGTAAAAAGTACATAAATTGTTTTATGTACTTTTTATTATAGCTTATTTATTTTATCATATTTTGCTTATATATGTCAAGCTTTTTTTGAGATATTTTTATTTACGATCCACACTTTTTTTGATGTTTTTGCGTCTTTTATCTATTTTTTCTCTAATTTTGGTTTATTCCAAGAAATGTAGTCACATGATGCTGGATTATTTTCACATATATAATAATTTCTTCTCCTTTTTGTTTTTCTAACTTGAACTTTAGCTCCACATTTTGGACAAGGCACATCTATTGTTTCTACTATTGGTTTTGTGTTTTTACACTCAGGGTATCCTGGACATGCTAAGAATTTGCCAAATTTTCCATATTTATAAACCATCATTCTTCCACATTTTTCACATTTTACATCAGATACTTCTTCAACCAATTCTACATGTTCTAATTCTTTTTCTACTTTTTCTATTTCTTTTTCAAATGGGCCATAAAATGTTCTTATCATTTTTTTCCATGGCTCATTTCCTTCTGCAATCTCATCAAATTCATTTTCAATTTTAGCTGTAAACTCTACATTTATTACATCTGAAAAGTTTTCTATTAATAATTTATTTACAACTTTTCCTAATTCTGTAGGAATTAATTGTTTCTTTTCTTTTTCTATATATCTTCTTTCTAGTATGGTTGTGATAGTTGGAGAGTATGTACTTGGCCTTCCTATTCCTTTTTCTTCTAAAGCTTTTACTAGACTTGCTTCAGTATATCTAGGTGGTGGCTCTGTAAAGCTTTGCTTTGGATTTAGTTTATTTAGTTTTAGTTCTTGTTTTTCTTTTAATTCGGGAATCATGCCTTCTTCTTCTTTTTCCTCTATGTCTGTTCCTTCTACATATAATGTCATAAATCCTTTAAATTTTAGTAATTGACCATTTGCTTTAAATGTGTATTCTCCACTATTTATTGTTACAGCCATTGTGTCATATACCGCTTCTGCCATTTGACTTGCCATAAATCGGTTGTATACTAATTTATATAATTTGTATTGGTCAGAAGTTAAAGAATCTTTTATACTGTCTGGTTGTAATTCTATATATGTTGGTCTTATTGCCTCATGCGCATCTTGTGAATCTTTACTAGTCTTATAATATCTATTCTTATAATATTTTTCTCCATAGTTTGCAACTATTTGTTGCTGTGCAACTTTTCTTGCTTCTTCAGATATTCTAGTTGAATCTGTTCTCATGTATGTAATTAAACCAACTGTTCCTCTTTCTGGAACCTTAACACCTTCATATAAACTTTGTGCTACTGACATTGTCCTTTTTAAAGTAAATCCCAATTTTCTTGACGCTTCTTGTTGCATAGTACTTGTTGTAAATGGTGGTGCTGGTGCTCTTTTCTTTTCACCTTTTTTTATTTCATCTACAATATATTTCTCTTTCTTTATTGCTTCTAATATTTTATCGACTTCTTCTTTAGAATGAAGTTCTTGTTTTTTTCCTTGTTTTCCATAAAATTTTGCTTCAAACCTCTTTTTAGTTTCTTTATCTTCTAGAATTGCATATATATTCCAGTATTCTTCTGGTTTAAATTTTTCTATTTCCTCTTCCCTATCTACTATTAACTTTACAGCTACTGATTGAACACGTCCTGCAGATAAACCTCTTCTTACTTTTTTCCATAAAACAGGACTCATTTTATATCCTACAATTCTGTCTATAACACGTCTTGCTTGTTGTGCATCTACTAAATTTATATCTATATCTCTTGGTTGCTTTATTGCCTTTTGTACTGCACCTTTAGTTATCTCATTAAAAGTTACTCTTGTAATCTTTTCTTTTTCTTCATTTAAAATATTTGCCAAATGCCATGCAATTGCTTCGCCTTCACGGTCAGGGTCAGTTGCAAGATATACCTTTTTTGCATTTTTTGCATCTTTTTTAAGTGATTTTATTAAATCACCTTTCCCTCTAATATTTATATATTCTGGTTCAAAATCATGTTCTATATCTATGCCAAGTTTTGACTTTGGTAAATCTCTAATATGCCCCATTGATGCAACTACCTTCGTGCTTCCACCTAAAAACTTTTTTATTGTATTAGCTTTTGCTGGTGATTCTACTATTACTAATTTATCAGCCATTTATTCCTCCTAATAAAATTATTTGTCATTCATTATAGTATTTTAGCCTAAAAACACACATTTTGCAAGTATTTTTATATATTTTTTTATACAGTAATGATTTGCTTCGAATAATCACTTATAACATCTTGAACTGCTACTGGCGTTACTTCATTTCTTTTTAACATCATTAAAACTTCATCTATTTTTCTTTCATCATTTGATAAATATTGTATTTTTTCTTCTTCTACTTTTATGTTGTTTTCTTTATATTCAGTTTTTATAACTTTTATTCCATATTTTGGTTTTTTATTATTAATTATTTGATCTTCGTTTAGCAATTTGTAGTATTCAATTTTTATAGGATATTTTATTTTCGCATCTATCAATTTCTGCTTTTCTATAAATATGCTACCGAAAAATATCTTCAATTTTTTCTCCTCCTTTTTTTATAGTGTCCTAACTATAATACACCCAATTTTAAGGAGTTGCAAGGTTTTTTCATCGCAATATTTGCTATAATTTTTCATTTTTTTACATTATAAATACTATTTTTTCTTATTTCGATTTTTTAGTTCAAAAAATTCTTCTAATACTATTTTTTCCATTTACACGTTTCGACTGACTTTTTGATAAAAAAATAATATAATTATGTTAATAAGAATATTCTTAATACATTTTTATTATTCTTTTCAAATTTAAATAGTAGCAACTTTAAATCTCTATTGCTACTATTTTCTAATTTTAGGTAACTTTGGTGATTTTGGGGACAGACTTAGATTGACCATTTCAATTTCGATGATTTTGGTGATTTTGGGGACAGGCTTAGATTGACCATTCTATTAGCTATTTAGTTTTTTTCTGTATTCTTTATAATTTGGCATGTATTTTTCTACTATTTTCCAAAATTCTTTTGAATGATTCATATATTTTAAATGACTCATTTCATGTAATACAACGTATTCAACTATTTTTTCTTCTTTTTTTGCAAGTTGCATGTTTATTGATATGTTTTGTTTGCTAGAGCAACTTCCCCATGCATATTTGATTTTTTTTATTGTTACTTTTTTAGGATTTATTCCTATTAATTGTGAATATTTTTGAATGTATTTTTCTACTATTTTTTGTAGCTTTTTTATTTCTTCTGGTTTTATTTCATTTTTATTTTCTATGTTTTCTTTCATTTGTTTTTCTGATTTTTTTAAATTTTCATATATCCATTTTGATTTTTTGTTTATGAATTGTTTTATATAGTTTTCTGGCATTTTTATTGGCGCTTTTACTATTACTTTTCCTTCTTTTATTTGTATGTATAGATTTTTTATTTTTGATTTTTTTATTTGATATTGTATTTTTTTTCCGTTATATTCTATTTCATTCATTTTTTCCATTTCTTTTTATTTTTGACCTTTTATTCTCTTTTCTGTATATTTTGGCTTTATAAGTTTACCAATATTTATTATTTTAAGCTATATGATTTTTCTAAAGTTTTTATGATTAAATAATATCACAAGAAACTTGTTATTTCAACGTTTTGGTTGTATTTTTCTAATTTATATCTATGCCAATTTTCTTTTTTCTTCTTCTGCTGCTTTTTATGTTTTTAATTTTTTCTTACTTCTTTTGCTTTTCTTTCATAACTATCTTTTGTATGTGGTGAGAATCCTCTCATTTCCATGTCTTCCTTCATCTTCTGTATTAGTTCTTGATTGTTCATATTAAAAAAAACTCCTGTATAATATTTCTGTAATTTTTGATTACATGATCTATTATACTAGAGGTTTTACTTATTTTCAATATATTGGTGGCTTTTTCAACATTCGTTCCATTGCGAGGTACGAGCATATTTAGTACATTACTTTTGCCAGCTTAAAATTGGATAATTGTTGAGACCATTTTCAAACTCTTCTCCTAATATACTTAATATATCAGGCATATTAGTCTCCCCATCACATAAAGCGCAATTCTCACTAATACCTTCTTCGTCTACACCTCCAATACTTTTATGATTATTAAAAGTTAAAGACAAGCAATCTTTTGCAGTACCCCTCAATAAGCCGATGATTAACCCGATATAACCATGATATTCGCCAGTTAAATATGAACCATTAATATCCCCTTTATTATAACAATTACTTAGATTACTTGGTTCCATATTACCAACAATACCTCCACAATAAACAGGTGTAGATAAAGAATCACCATTAACTTCAATACTATTCAAATTATAACAACTACTGACCTCAGCGCCACCAGACATTATATGCCCAACAATACCACCAATATCATAACCATCATAATCATCATTACTTTTACCACAAGTTGTAAGAATCTTTCCATTGTTATAGCAATTACTTAGCATTCCTTTAGTAGCACCAGTCAATCCACCAATTAAATTTACCTGACTTCCACCTGTGCAATTTATAGTAGCTAAATTATAGCAATTCATTATTTTTGTACCACTATCTGAGTAACCACAAATTCCACCAACTCTAGCTTTTGCATCACTAGCACAAGAAACATTTCCAGAAACAAAGCATTCTTCAATATCTTTATAATTTCTTCCTGTTATTCCACCAACCATACAAGTATTTAGACCACTTGTTTTCAATTCTCCACCATTATTACAATTTTCTACCCCAAGTTTTTTTATTGTACCATAATTATATGCAAATAATCCAATTACAAGATCATTTTGATTATCTTCTAACTCTTGATTAATATATAAATTTTTTATTATTTTTCCATTCCCATCAAATGTTCCTTTAAAATTTTTCTCTTCATAACCTGACTCATTTATGTTAATACCTACCGGTATAAAGCCATGTCCTGATGTCAATAATTTTTTTAATTCTCCATTGTATCCATATCCTTCATAATCTGTTCTAAATGGGTTTACATATGATTTACTAGAATTAAAGTCTAGACTTAGTCCTAATTTTACAGTTTCACCTTCATAATTATTTCCAGTTGTTACCTCATTTGAAAAAAATACTAAATCTTCTATACTATTTATTACATATGTGTCATCTTCTAATTCTAGTATACCTGGATTTTTATCTGTTACTTCTTCTACATCTGTTCCATTTCCATCTATCATTTCTTCTAATATTGCTATATCTCTCAGTTCATCTTTTTTTGCTTGTTCTGATTTTTCAGTTGCTTCACTTGCTCTTGTTAATATTCCATTTTCTCCAGTTAATGTCGCTATGCTTACTCCCGCTAAGATTAGCAAGACTATGATGTTTAGTATGTTATCGATGGTTAGGCTGTAGAGAATCAGACTGGCATAAAGAAT